>NZ_BAAAXG010000010.1 GCF_039535475.1 Streptomyces showdoensis
TATCACACGTGAGTGATCTCTCTCAACAACAACAAGGCGGGGGCGGGCGGCGGCGTGGCGGAGGCTGTCGACGACGGTGCGGCGGGCTATGGACAGGAGCCAGGTGCGGGCGGAGGAGCGGCCCTGGAAGCGGGGGAGGGCGGCGAGGGCTCTGAGGAAGACCTCCTGGGTGAGGTCGTCGGCGGCCTGGCGGTCGGCGCTGAGGTAGGCGACGTAGCGCCAGACGTCGCGGTGCAGGGCGCGGACGAACTGGTCGGCCTTGGCGGGGTCGCCGTCACGGGCGGCGAGGGCCAGCAGGGTGGTGGCCGCGTCGGATTCGGGGGAGTGGTGGGGGCTGTGTGTCGGGTGGATGCGGGCAGGTGTCATCGCCACGGGTCCTCGGGTCCTTGAGAGGCAGGCAGGAAGGGGGTACGGCCGGCACCAGGGCGCGGCCGGGGCCCGAGCGGCGGCCGCGGGGCGGCCGGCGGGCTCGGGGGACCGGCTGTCGGATCAGACGACAGCGACTGCCTGGGGAGGACCCCGGGAGACCAGGGAATGCGCGAGGTGGAGCCGCCGCGGCACACGCGCGTCACCCGGACGCACCGGACGCACACGCGGCCGGCCCACCACGACCGGCACCACGGCCAGCAGCAGCGACAACGGCCGGAACAGCTCCGCCGGCAACGCCCGCAACAACCGGAACGCCCCCCGCTCCCCGTACGCCAGCCACACACCGCTCAACAGCGCGGCCAGCACGTGCGCCACGAGCATGCCGAAGGACGAGGCCGCCTCAGGCGGGGTCTGGACGGCCGCGGGCAGGGACGAGGCCGGTGCGTCGGCGTGCATGTGGTGCATGGGCGGAGCACCGGGTGAGGGCCACGAGGAGAACAGCGTGTGCAGGGTTCCCTGGGCCGTCATGGCCGCGGCCGCGATGGTGAGCAGGTCGCGTTCCCTCGCCGCCAGGTGCCAGGCGGCCGGGACCGTGATCGCGAACGCGACGGCGAGAGGCCACCCGGAGACCGGGCGGCCTGACATGAGGCTGTGGCCCGTGGCGGTGAGCAGCACGCACACGAGCGTGAACGCGGTGGCCCGCACTCCTCGCATGCGTGGCCCTGGTGTCATGGCGAGCCCATCGGTGCACCCCTCGTCGGAGGGCGGGGCGGCGTGACGGAGCGGGCCGCCCCCCTCGGCCTGTCTGGGACATGACTACGGGAGAACCGGCATGTCCGCAAGGGCAGTTGACGTCAGGTTCCGGGCCGAGTGTCCGTGCGCGGGATGGCTTCGGCCGGCCTGCGCCGACGTGGCTCGTGTAAACGGGCGATCAAGGAAACGGAAGATGTATGGAAAGTGGGGGCAATGTGAACTCCTGTTGTACGAAGGGTTGTTGATAGAGGGTTTCCAGCCGCCTGCCTGCCTGCTTAGACTCCATTCAAATCAGAGACCATCTGGGGGAGGACCCGTATGTCCCGCACCATGGAATCGCCTTCGCAGCCGATCGGCGCGACGAAGGGAAGTGCAGGGTCCGCAGGGTCGGTCGGTCGGCGGAGGTTCGTGCATCTCGCCACGGGGGCCGTTCTGATCGCCTCGCTCGCCACTGCCTGTGCGGAGGCCGAAGCCGGCGCGGGGAAGGCGCTTCAGGCCAGTGGCAGCACGACGGTGGCGCCCGTCGCCGCCGATGCGGCGGAGGCGCTGAAGGCGCAGGGGCTGAACATCACCGTGGCCACGCAGGGTGGTTCGGCCGGCGGCATCTCGCAGCTCGGTGCCGGGCAGATCGACATCGCGCTCAGCTCCAAGCCGGTCGCCGACAAGGACCGGTCGGCGAGTCCCAAGACCGACTACGTCGAGACGCAGATCGGCGCCGATGCGGTGGGCATCATCATCACGAAGCAGGTCGCCGACGCCGGGGTCAAGAACCTGACCTCCGCGCAGGTGAAGGGCCTGTTCGAAGGGAAGATCACGAACTGGAAGGACGTCGGCGGTCCGGACCTGCCGGTCTTCGTCTACGACAAGGAGCCGGGGCGCGGCACGCGGGAGGTCCTCGACAAGTACCTCTACCACGGCGAGAAGCCCCCGCCGCCGCCGAACTCCGACAACTTCGCCATCGTGGGCGGCAACCTGGAGACCCGCAACAAGCTGGAGTCGACCCCCGGAGCCGTCGCTCCGCTGTCGACGGGCTTCGTGGAGGGCCGTGACCAGCTCGCCGTGGTCACCCTCGACGGCATCGCCCCCTCCTCGGAGAACGTGGCCACGGGGACGTACCCGATGAGCCGCCCGCTCTACATGGTCACGAACGGGAAGCCGAAGGGCGAGGCGAAGCGGTTCATCGACTACATCCTCTCCGACAAGGGGCAGCCGCTCCTGACCAAGCACGGCTACCTGACCCTCAAGCAAATCGGGAAGTAGTCCGTGACCGTGAAGACGCTGGTGCGGCCGCCTGCCGCACCGGACACATCAGCCCGCCCACAACGGTCCCGGTGGGTGTGGCCCTGGGTGGTCGCGGGCGCGGTCTCCGTCGCGGGCGTCCTGCTGGTGCTCGTCGGCTACCTCGGGCTCGGTGTGCTCAGCGGCGCGGTCGACTGGCTCGGACTCGTGGCCGAGCCCGTCTGGAACCCGACGGACTCCGTCTTCGGCGGGCTGGCCATGATCTATGGTTCGGCCGTCGTGTGCGTGATCGCGCTCGCGCTCGCGGTGCCGGTCGGCTGGGCCGGCGCCATCGCCCTCTCGGAGTACCTGCCCCCGCGGCTCGCGCGGCCCCTGCGCATGAGCGTGGAGCTGCTGGCCGCCGTTCCGTCCATCGTCTACGGCCTCATCGGCATCATGGCCGTACGCCCGGCCGTCGCGTGGCTCGGTGACGTACCGGGCGGAGACAGCCTCCTCGCCGCCGGCCTCGTCCTGGCCGTCATGATCACGCCGACGATCGTCGCGGTGAGCGTGGACGCCCTGTCGGCCGTGCCGGACCGGTACCGCGAAGCCGCCTACTCGCTCGGGCTCACCCGGCGTGAGGTCGTCCGGTCGGCCGTGCTGCCCCAGGCCCGTCAGGGGATGCGGGCGGCCGTCCTGCTCGGCCTCGCCAGGGCACTCGGCGAGGCGATCGCGGTGTTCCTGGTCGTCGGGCGTGCCGACGGCCGGCTGCCGACCTCGTTCGGCGAGCTGATCGACTCGCTGGTCCACCCCGGGCAGACCCTGACCACGAAACTGGCCGGACCGGAGCCCGTTCTGGCGGGCACCTCCGGTCCCTACTTCGCCTCGATCTGCGGGCTCGGGCTGATTCTGCTCGGTCTGGTGGCCGCGGCCACGGTCTGGGGGACGCGGCGGTCGTCGGGAGCGAAGGGTGCGCAGCGGGCCGACCGGCAGCGGCGTCCGGGGCGGATGCGGGCGGAGCTCGACAAGGCGGTGGCGCTGCTCCGCCTCGGGGCGCTGTTGCTTCCCGGAGCGCTGCTCGTGGCCATGCTGGCCGTCCTCGCGACCAGGGGCAGTGCGGCCTTCTCCCCGTCGTTCTGGTTCACGTCGGCGGCCGGTTCGGCCGGCGGCGGGGTGAGCGACCAGATCGTCGGCACGCTGCTGCTCGTCACCACCACGGGGCTCATCTCGCTCCCGCTGGGGTTCGGGGCGGGCATCCTGCTGGGCGTCCATGCGTCCGGCCGCGCGGCACGTGTCCTGCAGACCGTCACCGTGGTGGTCAGCGGCACACCGACGATTCTCCTCGGCCTCGCCGGGTTCGTGATCGTGTGCAGCGCCATGGGATGGGGCCGGTCGTGGCTGGCCGGAGCCATCGTGCTGGTTCCCGTGGTCGTGCCCGTGGTCGCGCTGACGACCGCCGGCCGGGTCGGCGGGATGCCGGCGGAGATGACGGAGAGCGCGCTGTCGCTGGGCCTCTCGCGGGCCCAGTACATCCGGTCGGTCGTCGTTCCGTACGCCTGGCCGGCCACGGTCACCGGGCTGCTGCTCGGCCTGGCCCGTGCCGCGGGGGAGACGGCACCGCTCCTGTTCACCGCGACGGTGTTCTTCGGGGCGCCGGCCCTGCCCGACGGGATCGTGAACGCCCCCGTGCAGGCGCTGCCCACCCACATCTTCACCCTGTCCCAGGACTCGGGCGACCCGCAGGCGGTCTCGCAGGCGTGGGGGAGCGCGCTGGTCCTGGTGATCATCACGGCCGTACTGCTGAGCGTGGCGGTCGCGCTGCGCAACCGCTTCGAGGGGGAGCGATGGACCACGTAATCGCCGTACGCGAACTCCGGGTCCGCGACCGGGACAAGGCCCTCGTCGGGCCCGTCTCGTTCGGGCTGGTCCAAGGGTCGACGACGGGCCTGTGCGGGCCGTCCGGCGCGGGCAAGTCGACGGTCCTGCGGGCGCTCGTCGACCTGCTTCCCGCCGGTCTCGTACGGGACGGCCACGTCGAGGTCCTGGGACGGGCGATCGCCCATCGGAAGGGGGACGCCGACCTGCGGACCAAAGTCGTGCTGGTGCCCCAGACTCCGGTGGTCTTCGGCGGCAGCATCCTGGACAACGCGCTCTTCGGCATCCGGCACGTGCTGCGGGCGTCGCGCGGGCAGCTGCGCGATCGAGCCGAAGAGGCCCTGAACGAGGCCGGGTTGTGGAAGGAGGTCTGCGACCGGCTGGACTCCCCGGCGCAGAACCTGTCCGCCGGGCAGCGCCAGCGGCTCTGCCTCGCCCGCGCCCTGGCCCTGGAACCGGCCGCGCTGCTGCTCGACGAACCGACGAGCGCCCTGGACGAACGGAGCCGGGACACGGTCGAGGAGTCGGTGGCCGCGCTGCGCGGGCGCAGGACCGTCCTGCTGGTCTCGCACGACCCCGCCCAGGTGGCGAGGCTCTGTGACAGGACGGTGCAGCTGGATCCGCCGGTGGCGGTACCCCGACCGGCCCCCGTGGGCTGAATCCCTTCCCGGGTGCGACCCTCCGGCCGTGCGGCCGGCTCCTCGAGCCGGCCGCACGGCCCTTTCCGTACGCGGCACGTACGCGGCACGTGCCGGTGAAGGGTCTCCGCCGTGTCAGCAGCCCCGCTTGCGGCCGCTGTCGGCGGTCTCCCGGGCGGCGGCGGCGAGTGCGCCCAGCTCTCCGGCGAGTGCGGACAGCGCGCCCGGCCTGAGGCGGTAGTAGGTCCACCGCCCGCAGGGTTCCGTGTCGACCAGCCCCGCCTCGCGGAGCACCTTCAGGTGGTTCGACAGGTTGGTCTGCCTGGCTCCGGTCTCCTCGACCAGGTGGGTCGTGCAGAGGGCCTCGCGGGCGAGCAACGTCACGATCTTGAGGCGCAGGGGATCGGCCAGCACCTTCAAGATGTCACTGTCGACTGATGTCAGCATGTGCTGATAATCTCACGGCCGCGGGTGTCGCGGCCACCGCATTCCCCCAGTCTGTCATCAGGCTGCGGCCGGCCCGCCGTCACTCCTCACCTGCCCACGCGCCACCCCACAGGTGCTCACGCCCGGGATGGCGAAGTCCAGCGACCACGTGATCACCATGGGCTGCGGCGACACCTGCCCCGTCCTCCCCGGCAAGCACCACCGCGACTGGGCCCTGCAGGACCCGGCGGGTCAGGGCCCCGACGTCGTGCGCCGGATACGCGACGAGATCGGGGAGCGGGTGCGGGACCTGGTCTCCGAGATCGAGCGGAAGGCCTCCGGCGCCGACGTCAGCGGACGGCGAGTGGACGACGCAGCGTGATCTGATCCACGTCGGAGCTCCGTACCGTCACCGCCAATTCCCACGCCCCCGGTGTCGGCACCTGGAAGCCCGAGGCGGTCCAGTGGCCCTCCGACGCGCGGCGCAGGGGGACGGCCAGAGGCCCGATCCCCCCGGACGAGGTGAGGGTCGCCCGTACCTCCGGCACGTCGAGGGGCCCGCCGTCAGGACCCGACACGGTCACATGGACGGCGTTCGGCCCGGCCCGGCCCGGGTCCACCACGATGTCGGCCCTCCCCTTCCCGCGCGGGCCCCCGGTGTCGAACGAGGCCCCGACCGACACGACGGCACCGGCGGGGGCCGCCGCCACCGTGTGTGCCGAACGGGCCGGTTCCGTCGTCGTGAGCACGGTGGTGATCGCCAGGACGCCCAGGCCCAGTGCGGCCTCCGCGGCCACCCCTCGCCGGAGGCCGCGCAGCACGGACCTTCCCCGCTCGCGATCGGCGGCGGTCTCCGCCTCGGCGTCCGCGACGGCCCTCGTCCGGCGCCGGGCGACCCGGCCGAGGCAGAGCAGCAGCGCCACGAGGGCCGTCTTGGCGAGCAGCAGGAGCCCGAACCGCGTGTCCGTCAGGGCGGGCAGGGACCCCACCTGACGCCAGGACTGGTAGAGGCCCGTGACGACGAGGGCGCAGACGCTGACGAACGCCACCCGCGAGAAGCGTGCCACAGCCGCCGTGGGCAGCTCCTCGATCCGCGTCAAGGTGAAGGCCAGCACCCCGAGACCGCCGGTCCACGCCCCCGCGGCCAGCAGATGGATCACGTCGGCCGGCATGGCGAGGGCGGTCTGCAGACCCGCCGAGGCGTGCTCCGCGCCCGCCCACGTCCACGCCAGCGCCCCACCCGTCACGGCCGCACCCGGCAGCACCACGCGATTCCTCCCCGCCGGGGCGCTCCGGCACCACCACGTCCACGCCACGGCGCCCAAGGCGAGCAGGCACAGGCGCCCGAGGAGCAGGACGCCCGTCTTGCTCCCGGCCACGTCGCCCAGGAGCGCGACGTCGGCGAGATCCGCGAGGCGCCCCGACCCCGCATAGGGCCCCCGGAGCAGGAACTGCGCCAGCGTGCAGGCCACGAGCACGGCCCACGCCGACGTCACGGCGCGCCTCAGCGCGCGATGCTCCCTGCCCCGGGGCCAGCACAACAGGAGGAAACAGACCACGCCCGTCAGGGCGGTCACGCCGAGGTACGCGCCGAAGCGTGATCCCGCGTACGCCCAGCCGACCGGACCCGCGTCCGGATCGCGCACGCCCGATCCCGCCGGATCGGCCGTCGCCGACGGCGCGCCCACGGAGAAGGTGAACGCGCCCGCCACGGGGTGGCTGTCGGCGGACACCACCTGGTACGCCACCGTGTACGTGCCCCGGCCCGGCCGTCCGCGGAGCCCGACGACGTACGTGTCGGCGCCCTCCAGGACGGGCCGGGCGTCGTCGACCCGCCGTCCTGCGGGGTCCAGGACGCGGATGGCGTCGGCGGAGAGCGCGATCTCCTCGGTGAAGACCAGGACCACCCGGGAGGGCGGGGCGGCGAGCACCGCCCCCCTCGCCGGCGTGCTGCCCGTCAGCACGGCGTGTGCGGAGACCGGGGCCGATCCGCCGGACCAGAGGCTTCCCCAGCAGACCAGTGCGACCACGAGCCATCGGTACGTACGGGAGGCGAGGACCGTCACGGCGAATCCCGTGCCGGATCAGGCGTCGCCGCGGCGACGGCTGGTGATCAGGGCCGTGACGAGCCCCGCGGCGCCCAGGACCATCCCGCCTATGCCCAGCCAGCGCTCGGTGCCGTGACCGTCGCCGTCGTGCCCCTCGGCGCTCTCGGCGCCGTGACCCTCGCCGGCCGGAGCCTTCGGGGTCTTCGGGGCCGGCGTCGCCGTGGCCGTGCCGTGGTGGTCGTCGGTCGCGGCGGACAGCCGCAGTACGGGTGCCGGGTGCTCCGGCTCCTCCTGGCCTTCCTCGGACGGCTCGATCCAGCGGACGACCTCCTTGCTGCTGTACGTCTGCAGTGCCTTGAGGACGAGCTCGTCCGCGTCCTCGGGCAGCTGCCCCAGCGACAGCGGGAACTTCTGGAAGTAGCCCGGCTGGATGCCCTTGTCGGTGGCGGTCCAGGTGACCTTGCTGACGGCCTCGGTGATGCTCTTGCCGTGCAGGGTCAGCGGCTTGGCCAGCTTCGTCCTCGTGACCGCGATGTTCCAGCCGGGCACCGCCTGCGGCATCACCGAGGCCAGGGGGTGGTCGGCGGGGAACGTCACCTCGACCTTGACCGTCGAGGCGTCGGCCCGCTCGTTGGGGACCTTGACGTTCACGGTGGCGTAGCCGCCCTTGGCGGCGGTCCCCTCCGGCTGGACGGAGACGTGGGCGAAAGCGGGCGAGGCGATGGCGAGGCCGGCGACCGCGGTCGCGGACAGGACGGCGAGGCGTGCGAAGGCGCGCATGGGTGAGACTCCGGTGGGGCAGGTCCCCGTGTGGTCTCGTGGGAGGCCACGGCGAAGGGGACGGGACGGTGTGGGCGTGAGGTCTCCGCCCTCCCCGCGTACGACGGATGCCGACGTCAGCCGAGGGCGGCGGCCCCCCCGGGGCGGCCCGCGCCGCGTCACCTCATGGACGAGCAGGGGCCCCGGGCCCCGGGGTGCGGCCGACCGCCTCGGCGCGGTGCGGCGCAGGAGCGTCGCGAGTGCTTCCAGGGAGGGCCGTCGGGGCGACAGGCGGTCGGCGAGCACGTGTCGTACGAGCCGGACGGCATCGGAGCCGTACAGGCCCCCGAGTTCGACGGCCTCCGCCATCGCGGTGTCGCCGCCGTGGAGGAGCCAGGCGGCGGCCGCCGCCGCCACGAGGTGGCCGCACAGCATCGGCACGGTGGGAAGGAGGGCCGCCCAGGCGGGGTCCGCCATGCCTTCGTGCGCCGGGCCCATGACGTGCGCCGCCGAGCCCGTCGGCATCGACGCCGTGAAGAACGCGTGCAGTCCGACCTGGAAGGCGGCGAGTGCGCCTGCGTTCGCGAGCACCGAGGTGCGGCGGCGGGCGAAGGGGGCGACCGACAGGGACACGGCGGTCGAACCGATCCCGACCGCGGTCCACGAGGGGGCGGCCCCGGTGGCCACGCTGTGGCCGCACGCGGACAGCACCACGCTCAGCCAGGTGAGCAGGAAGGCCCGGACGAGACCCGCACCGGGCCGTGAGCGCGCACGCGAATCCATCCCCACCCCCCTGCGGGTTCGTCGTCGAATGCTTCATCCGCTGCTGACGCGTCATCAAGTCAACGCAGAAACAGGCCAGTCCGGATCGGCGGGACGGCGCGCCTCACTGTAGCCCCTTGATTCGATGAATCTCTAGACAGGGGATCGTGATCACCATAGGCTCTCGACGCCTGCCACACCACAGGGGGAGTCGGACGTGTCGCACAGCAGCAAACCTGTCTCCAGACGGAACGTCGTCCAAGGCGCCGTGCTCACCAGCGCGGCCCTGATGGTCAACGTCCCGCCCGCGTCCGCGGCCGGCGGAAGTACCGCGCACGCGACTCCCGCCACCGTCGGCGAGGGCGGTCTGTTGAACTTCACCGAGGGCTCGGCGGCCCTGCGCCCCGACCGGACGGTCAAGAGCGCCTGTCAGTTCTGCAACTCGAACTGCGCGATCTCCGTCGGCGTTCGCGCGGATCGGGTCATCAGCGTCCAGGGAGCCCCCGGCGACCCGGTGCAGCGGGGCAACCTCTGCGTCAAGGCGCCGATGATGGCCGAACTCACCCACAATCCGCTGCGGTTGACCAGGCCCCTGATCCGCACGGGCGGAGGGAAGGGCTCCAGGGAATCCACCTTCCGCGAGGCCACCTGGGACGAGGCTCTCGACCTGATCGCCCGGCGCCTCCTCGCGCTGCGCGACAGCGGTCGGGCCGCCTCCATCGCCAACCGCACCACCGGCCGCCTCCCGCGCGGGACCGGCTCCCTGGTCGCCCGCCTCTTCGCGCTCCTCGGCAGTCCGAACAACACCGATGTCGGCCCCACCTGCAACGACGCGGGCGGCAACGCGCTCAAGGCGACCTTCGGGCTGGGCAACTTCACCAACGGGTACGGCACGGACGGTGCCACGGGACGGGACGACCTCGGCTCGGCGGACTACTTCCTCTTCCTCGGCACCAACCAGGCCGAGACCCACCCGGTCACCTTCGACTACCTGCTGCGCGGGCGCGCGGCCACCGGCGCCAAGCTGGTCGTCGTCGACCCCCGGCGGACCCCGACGGGTGCCCTCGCCGACGAGTGGATCGCCCCGAAGCCCCACACGGACCTGGCGCTCGTCCTGGGCATCCTCCACCACATCCTCGACAAGCGCCTGTACGACCGTGAGTTCGTCGACCGCTGGGTCCTGGGCTTCAGGGAACTCCGCGCGCACATGGCCGCGTCGGGATACACCCCGGACTGGGCCGCCACGGTCACCGGCGTTCCCGCCGAGACCATCCGCCGCGTCGCCCGCGACTACGCCCGTGCCGGGAAGGCGGCCATCTTCTGCAACGCCGGCATCTCGCACCAGCTCGGCGCCTTCGACACGTACCGCGTCCTGACCTTCCTGGCCGCGGTCACGGGCAACATCGGCCGGCTCGGCACGGGGTGCAACTTCATGCACAACACCTGGCCGGGCGACCTGCACCTGCCCGAACTCGCCGTCCGGACGCCCGAAGTGGGAGCCGCGCTGCCCGTGGGGCCCGACTACTTCGCCGAGGCGATCCTCACCGGGAAGCCGTACCCCCTCGAGGCGATCATCACCCAGGGCAACCCCCTGATCTCCTCGGCCAACACGGAGAAGGTCAAGGAGGCCTTCCGCAAGCTGGACTTCTACGTCTACACCGGACTGTTCATGGAGGAGGCGGCCTACTACGCCGACGTCGTGCTGCCCGTGAGCTCGCCGCTGGAGTACGAGGGCGTCTACATGCGGCGCGACGACCGCGCCATCCGCTGGCAGGAGGCGGCCGTCCCGCGCTGTGGCGAATCCAGGACCGACTACGAGATCTGGATCGACCTGGCCCACGCCTTCGCGCGCCAGGACCGACGCAACCCGTCCTCCTACTGGGCCGACGCCTTCCCGCTGGAGTGGAAGGACTACGCCACCCTCTGGGCGGAGTTCGTCGAGCACACCCCCGGCATGGGCGGCATGACGCGGAAGCGGATGCGGAAGCGATCCGAGCCGCTGCGCTGGCCCTGCCCCTCGGCCGATCACCCCGGAGTCAGCGCGCTCTATCAGGACCATCCCTCCTGGTACGAGGCCGCCGAGTCGCTCGGCGCGGCGAAGGGGGCGCGCTTCCTCACGCCCAGCGGGAAGATCGAGATCTTCACGGAGGAGCTGGACCGCCGGCTCGCCACGGCGGGACACGGTGCGCTGCCCGTCTTCTACACCCACCCCGAAGTGACCGGCGGGCACCCCACGCTGACGTACGAGGAGCGGTTCGTCGCCAGCCCGGTCAACCCGCAGGCCGTCACGCATCCGGTGCGGCTCGGGGTCAAGGGGGACGGTTCCGTCCACCGCGACTACCCGCTGATGGGCATGACCGGCCGGCCCAGCGTGGTGCACTTCGCCTCCGTCACGCACTGGACGCCCACCGGCGCGCGGCTCAACGGGATCCGGCTGCTCCAGATCCACCCGGACACCGCCCGGCGGCTCGGCATCGAGGACCGCGACGACGTGATCGTGGAGAGCCCGCGGGGACGGGTTTCGGCCACCGCGCTGTACTGGGAGGGCATCCGCCGGGACACCGTGTTCCTGCCCAACACCTTCGGTCCCGCGCAGGAGCTCGCCCAGGACCTGGGCGGTGATTCCTACGAGGCGGCGAACACCCTCGTCGACGACCGCTACTACGACAACCTCTCCGGGCAGCAGGCGTACAAGTGCTTCGCCTGCCGCGTATCCAAGGCTCCGGCCTGATCCGTTCCCCTGGCCGGCCCGGCGGTCCACCTCCGCAACACACCCCTCGCCGGGCATCCGGGCCCCGCCTCCGCCGCGCACCCCACCCGGCGGAGGCGGGGCCATCTCCCGCACCAGGAAGGCGATTACGGAGGATTTCGGCACGCCTCAGATGAGTTGCGCAAAGATTAGACAACTGTGAAACTAGACAGATGTCACAGCTTGAGGTGATCCAACCCGTGTCCTGCTGCACGCCCGTCATAGCCGCCCCTCTCGACGAGGAGCGGGCCGCGGGCACCGCCAAGATGTTCAAGGCCCTGGGTGACCCGATCCGGCTCCGGATCCTGTCCATGATCGCGTCCGCAACGGGTGACGGGGAAGTGTGCGTCTGTGACCTCACCAGCCCCTTCGAACTCTCCGCGCCGACGATCTCGTACCACCTCAAGATCCTCCGCGAGGCCCAGCTCGTGACGTCCGAGCGTCGGGGCACCTGGGTCTACTACCGGATCCGCCGCGACAACCTCGGCTTCCTCTCCGGCCTGCTCGCCGTCCCGGGCATGGAGGAACTCGCGGTCGTGCGGGCCTGAGCGTCAGCCGGGCCGGTGTGCGGCCCCGGTCGGCCCGGAGCTCAGACCAGCATGCCGATCCCCAGCCCCTCGGTGAGCGTGGCCGGGACCGGGGAGCCCTTCGCCTCCTTGGCTCGAATCGGCTGCTCGCCTCCGCATGCGCACGGGCGCAGCCAGCCCCTCGCGACCGCCTTCGCCCCCGCCTCGAACCTGCTGCGGGCCCCCAGGCGCTCCAGGAGGTCGGCGATCATGCGGCGCGCGGTGCGCAGGCCCACGCCGAGCTTCTTGCACACCGCCTCGTCGGTGAGTCCCTGGCCCATGAGGCGCAGCAACTCCCGTTCCAGCGGGGTGGGCTGGTCCCCCTCGCGGACGCCGGGAGCGTCCAGGGGCGTCATGCTCTCGCAGAGGCGCTCGAACAGCGCGATCAGGCCGACGAGGTAGCCGGCGCCGGTCACCTGGACGGCGCCGGCGGCGGGGTTCTGCGGATCGACGGGAAGGAGCGCCGTGGTCCGGTCGAAGACGACCAGCCAGAGGGGCAGGGTCGGCGCCGTGCCCACCTTGCCGCCGTTCTGGGCGAGCCAGCGGGCGTGGGCCAGGCCGGTGCGGTCGTTGTAGATGCTCTCGAGGTAGACGTTCCACACCAGGACCCCGCGGTCCAGCATGTGCTGGTCCAGTGGGCGGCGGGCGCGCAGGGCCTCGAGACCGTTCGCGTCGGCCGGCAGCAGGGAGACGCACTCGGTCGCCGTCCGGCCGGCGAGTCGTTCCATGCGGGCGTGGATCGCGGCCGGTGACTCCAGGCGCTCCCAGCCGGAGTGGGTGCCCCGGGCCTGGGCGTCCTCGTACTCCTCCGAGAGGCGGTCGACCGCGGCCTTGATGTGGACGAACTCGGACTGCCGTCGCAGGAGTTCGGACTGCTGGCGCTCCAGCATGGTGCGCAGGGCGAGCGGGGGTCGGGTCGGAATCAGCGTTCCTGACGCGTGCCGCAGCAGCGAGAGTTCGAGCAAGCGGCCGATGCCCTGCTGAAGGTCGGCCTCGGACGCGTCGAGGCCGTCGAGCAGATCGGCGACCCGGCACCCCGGGTGGTCGAGTGCGAAGCGGTAGATCTCGTGGGCCAGTTCGTTCAATCCCAGTGACTGCAACATCCGCCCCCCACAGGTGTGTTGCTGAATTGAATTTCTTCAAGATAGCACGGTGGTTGATCGCTTGAACGGGCTCCGTCGCCCGCTTTTGATCAAGTGAGGCAGCATGTTGCCCGGCAACTTGCTGCACTGGAAAGCAACTTCTCAGCCACCCCGAAGTCCCCGCAGTCTCGATCGCGTCATCACCGGCGTCCACGGCGCCATGACCATCGGGAGAGGCTTTGAGCTCGTTCGGGACAGATCTGCGGATGAAGGCCGAGAGCGTCACGATCCGACCCCTGCAGACCTTCGACAAGCGGGTGAAGGTCCTCGGCTCCAAGAGCTACTCCAACCGCTACCTCGCGCTCGCCGCCCTCTCCGGCGAGGCGACCACCATCGAGGGCGCCCTCGTCTGTGACGACACGCAGTTCCTCGCCGGTGCGCTGCGCGCCTTCGGGCACGTCGAGGTGGAGATCGACGCCGCGGCCGAGCGGATCACCGTCACGCCCACCGGCAGGCCCATGACGGCCCCGGCCGAGGAGGTGTACGTCGGCGCCGCCGGCACCCCCATCCGGTTCCTGATCGCCATGGCGGGCCACGCCGACGGGACGACCGTGCTCACCGGCACGAAGCGCATGCAGGAGCGGCCCATGGGCTCGCTGCTCGACGCGCTGCCCGGTGTCGGAGTGACGGCCGAAGCGGTACGCGGCAACGGCAGCCCGCCCATCAGGGTCACCGGTCCGAGCTTCCGCGGCGGTTCGACGCGCATCAGTGGCGCGGTCAGCTCGCAGTTCACCTCCAGCCTCCTGGTCAACGCCACGCGCGCCGAGCAGGACACCGAGATCCACCTCGTCGACGACCTGATCTCCAAGCCGTACGTCGAGATGACGATCGCCGCCCTCGCCGAGCTGGGCGTCACCGTCGAGCGCGACGGCTACACCCGCTTCAAGGTCGCCGCGGGCCAGAAGCTGCGCGGCGGCACCGTGGCGGTCGAGCCCGACGCCTCCGGCATGTCCTACTTCCTCGCCGCCGCCGCCGTGCTCGGCGGAACGGTCACCGTCCCGGGCATCGGCAGGACCTCCAAGCAGGGCGACGTCGGCCTCGTCGACGCCCTGGTCCGCATGGGGTGCACGGCCGAGGTCACGGACGACTCCATCACCCTGACCGGCGGGGAGCTCCACGGCATCGACATCGACATGGAGACCATGCCGGACGTCGTCCCCACCCTCGCGGTCGTCGCCGCCTTCGCCCGGGGCACCACGCACATCAGCAACATCGCGAGCCTGCGGATCAAGGAGTGCGACCGCATCGCCGCCGTCACCACCGAGCTGCGCAAGATGGGCATCACCGTCGAGGAGCACGCCGACGCGATGACCATCACCGGCGGCACGCCCCACGGCGCCGTCATCGACACGTACGACGACCACCGCATCGCCATGTGCTTCGCCATCGCCGGTCTGCGCACCGAAGGCGTCGTCATCACGGACCCCGGGTGCGTCGCGAAGTCCTTCCCGACCTTCTGGCAGACGCTCGACGGCCTCCACGGCGACGACACCACGAGCACGCTGTGAACGCCGGAACCCCGGGCATCCTCCTGGTCCTCGACGGCTGGGGCCACGCGGGGCCGAGCGAGGCCAACGCGCTGACCGCGGCGGCCACGCCGTACCTCGACGGTCTGCTCGCCGACTGCCCGGCCGTGCTGGCCGAAGCCTCCGGTACCGCCGTCGGCCTGCTCCCCGGCACGGTCGGCAACTCCGAGATCGGTCACATGGTCATCGGGGCCGGGCGGCCCGTCCCGTACGACAGCGTGCTCGTCCAGGAGGAGATCTCCAGCGGACGCATGCGGTCGAACGCGACCCTGGTCGAGGTGCTGAACCGGCTCTCCGCCGCCGGGGGGACCCTGCACCTCGTCGGGCTCTGCTCCGACGGCATGATCCACGCCGATGTGCAGCACCTGCGGGAACTGCTCCGCATCGCGGCCCGGTTCTCCGTGCCCGCGGTCCGCGTCCACGCCATCACCGACGGGCGCGACGTCGCCGACCACACGGCCGCCGCGTATCTCGGCCTCGTCGAGGGCTTCGTCGCCGAGGCGGGCGTCGGCCAGGTGGCCACCGTCGTCGGGCGCGGCTACGCGCTCGACAAGAGCGGCGACCTCGAACTGACCGAGAAGGTCTCCCTCGCCCTCGTCGACGGCAAGGGCGAGGCGATCGGCGAGCCGCAGGAGGCGCTGGAGCTGACTCGGCGGGGTGACGAATGGGTGCCGCCCTGCGTCGTCACGGGAGCCGACGGCCGGCCGCTGGGCCCGGTGCGGGACGGTGACGCCGTCCTGTTCACGAACTTCCGCAGCGACCGCATCCAGCAGCTGGCGGACGACCTGTACCGGCGGCTGGCCGGCCGTGGGGTCACCTTCCTCAGCCTCGCGCAGTACGACACCGAGGCGGCCATCCCGCCGCTGGTGCACCGGTCGGACGCGGGAGGAGGTCTGGCCGCCGAGCTCGCCGCGCACGGTGTGCGCTCGGTGCGCATCGCCGAGGCCGAGAAGTTCGAGCACGTGACGTACTACCTGAACGGCCGGGACGCGGCCGTCGTCCCCGTCGAGGAACACGTCAGGGTCACCGGCGACGTGGCTCCCGACTACACGGCGCGGCCGGAGATGAACCTCGACCGGGTCACGGAAGCGGTGGTCTCGGCCGCCGGCCGCGACGACGTCCCCCTCGTGGTCGCCAACCTCGCCAACATCGACGTCGTCGGTCACACCGGTCACTTCGACGCGACCCGCCGGGCCGCGGAGCACACCGACCGCGCCGTGGAGGCCGTCTGCCACGCCGCACGGGCGACCGGCCGCTGGGTGCTGCTCGTCGGGGACCACGGCAACGCCGAGAAGATGCTCACCGACGCCTCCGCCGGCGCCCGACCGTACGGCGGGCACACGACCAACCCGGTCCCTGCCGTGCTCGTCCCGGCGCCCGGGCAGCAGGTGGCCGCTCCGGCGGGGCCCGCCACCCTGGCCGACATCGCGCCCAGCGTCCTGGCGCTGCTCGGGCTCGCCCCGGCGCCGCGCATGACCGGGCGGCCCTTGTGGTGAGCGCGGGAACCCCCGGGCACCTGACAGACGGCACGTCCCCCTTCACCCCCACAGGAACGGAGACCTCCCGATGACCCCGCGTCCCCGGCTCGCCCTCGTCGGCGACCGCAGCGACCGCGTTCCCGCCCACGCGCGATTCGACGAGATCGTGCCCGCCTTCGGCGTGGACGTCGACTGGCTCCCCAGCAGCACGGTGACCGAGGACATCGCCGCGTACGACGGGATCTGGGTCGTGCCCGGGTCGCCGTACGTCAGCCAGGCGAACGTCCTCCTCGCCATCCGCACCGCGCGCACCCTCGGCATCCCGTACCTGGGCACCTGTGGCGGTTTCCAGCACGCCCTCATCGAGTACGCCCGCAACGTCCTCGGTCTGGTGGACGCCGAGGACGTGCAGTACGACGCGGACGCGGCGACGCCGCTGATCGTCCCGCTCTGCTGTTCGCTGGTGGGCGAGACGGCCCCGCTCCACTTCGCGCCGGACACCCGGCTCGCCTCCGTCTACCCGGGGCTGTCGGAGACCGTGGAGACGTACCACTGCAAGTACGGGCTCAACCCGGAGTACGAGGACCGGATACTCGCGGGTTCGCTGCGCGTCACCGGCTGGGACGCGGAGAAGGCGCCCCGCGCGGTGGAGCTGCCGGACCACCCGTTCTTCGTAGGCAGCCTGTTCCAGCCGGAGTTGTCGTCGACGGCCGCCCAACTCCACCCCCTCATCAGGGCGTTCCTCGGCGCGGTGGGCGAGCGGGCGCGTCACGGCCATTGACACGACGATCTCTCTGATTCGATACTTGTTTAAGTAAAGAGAGTTCGAATCAGACGAGCTGGAAGGAAGTGGGTCATGGCCACGGACTCGACCGAGGCGACCGAGCAGGAGACCGTCGGCGGCTTCGTCACGGACCCGACCGCCGGTGCGGGCGCCTCGCAGGGCGGCTGCTGCGGCGAGCCGGCCGACGCCACCGGCGCGGTCGCGGGCGGCCAGGGCGGCGGCTGCTGCGGTGAGCCCGGCGGCGGCTGCTGAGGAAGACGCCTCAGATGACGGACACAGCCCAGAGCCGGGAGCCCGACGCGGCCCGGTCCGCGGTGGACGCGTTCGACGCGGACCGTGCCCTGGCGACGCTCCAGGTCCTGTGCGCCCCGGACATGCAAGGGCGCGCGCCCGGCACGGCCGGCCACGACCTGGCCACCGGGTTCCTCGCCGCGGAGCTGACCTCCTACGGCCTCACCCCCGTACTCGACGCCTTCGCCATCCGGGAGGTCATGCGCCTGACGGCGCAGCCCACCCTCCGGGTGGCGGGTGGGCGGCTCGACCGCGATCTCGTCCACCGGGCCGAGTTCGCCGAGCATCCGCGCTCGGGACCGATGCCCGGGCCCGTCAGCGGCACGGTCGCCGAGGACGCGGGAGCGGGGGAGTGGGCGGCTCTGGCCACGGTCCCTCAGGGGAACGCCTTCGCCGAGCTCGCCGAAGTCCTGGCGGCGCGCGGTGCGGTGGGGATGCTCACCGCCCAGAACGCCGACGGCTCGGGATTCCTCACCAAGCGGGTCCAGGGCCCGACCCCGGTCGGCCTCCCCGTCGTGGCCGTGCGGCCGGACCTGCTGGCCGACGCGGTGGGCGGCGTGCTCACCGCCCACGTGCCGCTGGTGCGCGTGCCCGCCACGGGCACGAACATCGTCGCCACCCTGCCGGGCGGCGACCCGGAGGCGAGGCCGATCCTGCTCAGCGCCCACTACGACGGTGTCGGCTCGGACCCCGAGCGGCACTTCCCGTGCGCGGGTGACAACGCCAGCGGGACCGCGGTGCTGTGCGAGGTCGCCCGCGTGCTGACCTCGGCCGGGCCGCTGCGCCGGCCCGTCGTCCTCGCCCTGGTCGACGCCGAGGAGATCGGCACCCTGGGCTCCGGCCACCACGCACGCGCGCTGCGCGAGGCGGGTGTCGAGCCCGATGCGCTCAACCTCGACATGGCCGGCAAGTTCAACGGGAAGGTCGCGGTCGAGCTCGGCCCGGCCGACCCGGCTCCGCGCCACGTCATCGCCGCACTCGACGGCGCCGGCCGGAGTCTCGGCATCCCGTTGTACGCGGGAACGGTGTCGTCCGACAACCGCCGTTACGCCTCCGCCGGATTCCCCGCCGCGGGCATCGGATTCGGCGCGGCCCACTACCACTCGCCGCTCGACGGCCCCGAGCGGATCGATCCGGACGCCCTGCGCAAGGCCGGGCGGCTCGTCCTGGAGACGATCCACCGCCTCGCCGCTCAGAACTGATCTCTTTCACCACCCCTTCCCTTCAGGAGTCTCACCATGGCCGCGGCCCAGCAGTCCGTCTCCACCCAGCTGATCCAGCTCGCCCCCACCGTCGGGGAGCACCACGCCGCCTTCTCCAAGAGCTACCAGGAGTTCTTCGGCGCGGTCTTCGACCACGAGGCCCTGGAGCCCAAGACCCGTGCCGCGGTGGCCCTGTGCGCGGCGCTGATGCAGGACCGCGAGGAGACCGTGCGGTCCTTCCTCGCCGCCGCCAAGAAGCTCGGGCTGAAGAACGAGGAGATAGGACAGATCGCCGGCATCGTCGAGGCGATGAAGCTGGACGCCCTGCAGCGTCCGGCCGTCCAGGCCGTCGCCGCCGCGGCCAAGAAGGCCAACACCTGCTGCTAGTCCCGTCCTTGCTCCATTCCGACCTCTTCTCGAAGGACTGCGGCACGTGACTGATCCATCCATCAGCGGTGCGGGCTGCGTCGTCGTGCTCGGCGGCCGCAGCGAACGGGAGTTCAGCGTCGTACGGAACCTCGGGTACCGCGTGGTGCTCGTGGACGAACAGGTTCCGTGGCACTGCATGCCCTGGGTCGACGCCCATCTCGACGTCGACCTCGACGACCGGGACGCGGTGGCCGAGGCGATCCGCGCCGAGCTCGGCGACGAGGCCCCGGTGGCCGTCCTCACCCACACGGAGCCGAGGCTGCCGCTCATGGCCCACCTCAACGGGCTCCTCGTGGACACCCCCCGGGGCCTGGACGAGACCGCGGCCGCGAACTGCCGGGACAAGTGGCGCACGCGTACGGTGCTCAGCGAGGCGGGTCTGCCCGTACCCCGCTTCGTGCTCGTGACCACCGTGGACGAGGCGCTGGCGGCCGCCGAGGACATCGGCTATCCCGTCGTCGTCAAACCCCGGGACGGGGCGGGCGCGTTCGGCGTCCGGTGCTGCCAGGGCGAGCGGGAGCTGCGCGAGGCCGTCGCCGCCTTGTTCGCGGCCCCGGCCGGAGCGCTGGAGGGAGCCCTCGTCGAGGAGTACGTCGACGGCCCCGAGTACGCCGTCCAGACCGTCACGCACGGGACGAGGACCAGCGTCCTCAGCGTCTTCCGGCAGCGCATGACCCCGCCGCCGGTCTTCGTGGAGCTCGGCTACGAGCACCCGAGCGGCCTGCTGCCGGCCGAACGCGACGAGCTGGACCAGCTCATGCGGGACGTCCTCGGCGCCCTGGGCCTGAACGACTGGATCAGCCACACGCAGATCAGGCGCGGACCCGACGGCTTCCGCGTCATCGAGGTCAACGCACGGCGCCCCGGCGGCCGACTCGTCGAGATGACCACGGCGGTCAGCGGTGTCGACATGACGGAGGCCGTCACGCGCCAGGCCGTGGGCCTTCCGCAGCCCGACCCGGCCGCCACCGTCGCCTTCGCCCGCTACGCGAGCATCGTCTTCGACGACGCCGGCACCCTCCTGTACGACGAGGTCGTGCCGGAACCGGGGCCGTTCGGCCCCCTCGTCGAGGTCGAGGTCGAACCCGGCGAGACCGTGCGGCCCAAGGAGCACCCCAACGGCGGCGTCTACGGACGCATCGTCGTCTACGGAGACTCGGCCGAGGAGCTCGACCTGGCCGAGCGCCGGATCCGGGACGAGCTCAGCCTGCAGGTGGTGTTCGGCGAAGGCCTCGGTCCGGCGGAGACCGACAGCCGCGAGTTCAAGTCGTGCTGCTGAGGTGGCCCGGATGACCCTCACCGACTCCACCGCGGCAGTGACCGGGCGGTACCGGACCGATCTGCGGACGTCGGTCCACGCGATCGACGGCGCGGAGTGGAACCGCGTCGTCGCCCAGGCGGGCGGCACCGTCTTCCACACGTGGGAGTGGCTCGCCGCCTTCGAGGACGCCCCGCCGGGCGGCTTCGAACCGCGCCACCTGCTGGCGTACCGCGACGACGTCCTCGTCGGCGTGTGCCCGGCCTATGTGGTGCACGACTGTCCGCGCCTCGCCTATCTGACGGAGCTCGCCCAGCTCGACCTGGGCGGCCCCGTCCTCATGGCCCACAGCCTCGCCGCACTCGACGGCGGACCGCTGGCCGTGCCCGGCCACGAGGACGCCCTCGACTCGCTGCTCGGCGCACTGGAGGAGACGGCGCGGGAGAACGGCGCACGGACGTGGGCCGTCGCCAACGCCCCCGCGGGCGCGCTCGGCGGACGGCTCATGAGGCACGGCTACGCCACCGCGCACATCACCACCTCGTACCGGTGCTCCACCGAGGCGGAGTCGGTCGCGGACTACTGGAGCTTCGAGTCGGGACGGCTCCGCCGGAAGCTGGGCAAGGAACGCCGGGTCTCGGGCCGCGGCTACACGGTCGCGGAGGAGCCGGCGGACGCCGCCACACTCGTCCGCCTCGTGCACTCCATCCTCAAGGACCGCGGCACGCCGACCGACGTCCTGCCCGAGGCGTTCCTCTACGCGCTCAAGCACCGGCTGGCGCCGTACGAGCGCACGGTCACCGCCGTCGACGCCGCGCGGGAGACCGTGGGCGTCTTCGCCGGCTGGCAGTTCGCCGGGACCTGGTCGATGTGGCTGGCCGGTCTGGACACGGAGCGGCTGTCGTCCTTCGTGCCGTACCGCGCCATGGCGGCCCGGCTCATCGAGGGAGCCGTCACCACCGACGTCACCTCGATCGACCTCGGCCGCTCCAACGGCGCGGAGAAGCGCAAGCTGGGCGCCCACCCCGTTCCCCTCTACCTCGCCCTGAACACCTCCGACCGCTCCGATCGCGCGGCCCTGCACGCCGCCTGCCGCCGCCTCGAACAGCGCTGCCAGGGCCCCGACGACCAACTCGACATGATCAGGCGGTGCTGCTGATGAACGCCGACACGCGCCAGAGCGTGGCGTGCGTCTCCGGACGCCGCGTCGTCGACGTCCTCAACCGCCTCGACGTGCGGTCCGTCCTGCTCGACGACCCCACGCCCCTGGACCTGGCCTGCCAGGTCGACGTCCCCCTGGACATCGACCTCGACGACTGGGACGCCGCCGAGTCGGCGCTGCGCTGGCTGCACGCCACCCGCCCCCTCGACGCCGTCTTCAGCGTCTACGACGCCCACCTGCCGCTGGCCAGCTACCTGGCCGCGCGGCTCGGGACCCGTGGCCTCGACCTCCGGGCCGCCCTCGCCTGCCACGACAAGATCCGCATGCGGATGCTGCTCGCCGGCGGCGGAGTGCGCGTGCCCGACCACCTGCCGGCCGCCGACCCGGCGGACGCCGCCGCCGCGGCGCGGCGCCTCGGCCTGCCCGTCGTCGTCAAGAAGGCGAGCGGCTCCGGCGGCCGGGGCAGCCTGCTGTGCCGCACCGCGGAGGACGTGCTCCGCGCCGTCGCGGTGCTGGGTCCCGCCCCGCTCCTCGTCGAACGGGCCGTCGAAGGTCCGGAGTACGCCGTCCAGAGCATCACCGCCGACGGCCGGACCGAGGTCGTCGGCATTCTCGCCCAGCACGTCGGACCCGGCCCCCGCCAGGCCGAGACCGGGTACGACTACCCCTCCGGGCTCAGCACCGAGAAGGAGGCCGAGGTGGCGGCCTTCGTCACCCGCGCCCTCGCCGTGCTCGGCTTCGACCACGCGGTCTCGCACACCCAGGTGCGGCTCACCGCCGACGGCCCGGTCCTCGTCAACGTCGCCGCACGTCCGCCCGGCGGACAGCTGTGCGCCGCCACCGAGCGGCTCAGCGGGATCGACCTCACCCGGGCCGCCGCCGAGATCGCCCTCGGGCGCCCCGTCACCCGGGGCACCCCCACCGCGACCAGGGTCCTGTACCGGTGCGTGACCAGCGAGAGCCCGGGCAGGGCCTGGTACGACCTCGACGGCATCGACGCACCCGCCGTCACGCTCGACGTCGAGCCCGGCGACACCGTCCGCAGCGTCGACGACCCGCACGGCGGCAGCTACGGCCGCATCGTGGTCTACGGCGACGACCCGGCGGAGCTGGAGAGCAGATACCGCGCCGTCTTCGAATCGCTCCGACTCCGCGTCGAGCCAGACAACCAGTAGGTGATGGTCCCTTGACCCTTCGCGTCCTCGTCCTCAGCGGCCAGCGCACCGTGCAGCAGCTGAAGGAACACACCGACTACGACGTCGTGTTCGCCGAGGAGAACATGACGATCGAGCAGGTCATGCTCGCCGACTACCCGCTGGAGGTCGACTTCGACGACTGGGGCGGCGTGGCCGCGCTGGTCGCCCAGGCACACGCCGACCGGCCCATCGACGCCGTGGTCACCGGGGTCGAGCGGCTCGTGCCCCTGGCCGGACGCCTGCGCGCCGAGCTGAAGCTGGGGCACGGCGTGACGGAAGAGGCCGCCCGCGCCTGCATCGACAAGGCGGCGACGCACCGCCTGCTCGCCGGGGCGGGGGTCCCCGTACCCGGCAACCGGGTGGTCTCCGGCACCGAGGAGGGAGCGGCGGCCGCGGAGGAACTGGGCCTCCCCGTCGTCGTCAAACCGCGGGACGCCTCCAGTGCCGCCGGCCTCAAGTACTGCGCGAGCCGGGCGGACGTGGAGCAGGCCGTCGGTGACATCCTGGCCGCGGGACGCGACTCCGCCCTCATCGAGGAGTACGTGACCGGACCGGAGTTCGGCGTCTTCGCCACCAGGATCGGCGGCCGCACCCAGGTCGTCTGGGTCGTCGAGGGCGAGGTCGGGCCGCCCCCGACCTTCGTCAAGGTCGGGGGGTTCTTCCCCAGCCGCCTCGACGAGGCGCGGCGCGCGGAGCTCGACGAGCTCGCGGACCGGGTCCTCGCCGCCGTCGGTCTCGACGACTGGGTCGCGGCCCTCCAGTTCACCCTCACCGCCGACGGCTGGCGCGCCGGTGAGATCAACCCCCGGGTTCCCGGCGGCCAGGCCGTCGAGATGATCCGCTCCACCACCGGCTACGAACCGAGCCTCATCGCCACCGAGGCCGCTCTCGGCCGCCGTGCGGAGCCGCGGGCACCCAAGGCGCCCGCCGGGCTCTACCGCAGCATCGTCTTCGAGGCGGGCGGGCGCATCGACTACGACGCCGCGGCGGCCGGTTCGCTCGGCGGCCTGGAGTCCCCACTGCCGCCGTTCGTCGAGTTCGACGTCAAGCCGGGTGACGCCGTGCTCCCCGTGGAGCACCCCAAGGGCGGCGCTTTCGGTCGCATCGTGCTGGCCGGCGAGAGCCTGGAGCAGCTGGAGCGCGACTACGCGAAGATCCGGGAGCAGCTCGCGATCCGGCTGGTCGACGACGCCGCCGCGGACGCGGCGGTGGACCGTCCGCACACGAGTTGCTGTTGACCAACTTCCGTTTGAGGAAGATCTGTTGACGCTCAACCAGCCACGTGATTCGATACTTTTGAAATTATCGAATCAAGACTCGGGGAGGAGGAAGCATGGCTGACGACATGATCGGCTCGGGCTGCTGCGAGACCAGCGGCGCCGAGGACGTGGCCGAGGACGGCCAGGAGTGCGGCTGCGCCTGCGCCTGCTGCGACTGATCCCCACCCGGGACGCCACGGCGGGCCGCACTCCGGCGGAGTGCGGCCCGCTGAGAGACCACCACCCACCCACGACTCATCAGAGGGGGCTCGACGTTGAACGACTCGCTCCGCGCGCTGCGCTTCATCTATGGCTACCCGCTGCGCTACCGCCGCGAGATCGTCACCGCCACGGTGATCATGTTCGTCGGCCTCCTGGGCAACATCGCCGTGCCCCTCCTCACCCGGTACGCGATCGACATCGGCATCCTGGGCGGGAAGTCCAGCACCCTGCTGGTCACCTCGCTCGGCGTGCTCGCCGCCGGCGTGGCCACCACGGCCCTGCTGCACTACGGCAAGCGCATCCGGTTCACCGTGGCCAGCAAGGCCGTCAACGACCTCCGCGAGGACCTGGTGCGCAAGATGATGCACCTGGGACCCGCCGACGTCGCCGAGGCGTCCGGGGGCCGGGCGCTCACCCGCCTCATCTCCGACGCCGTCTCCGTCCGCGGCCTCACCAACGGCGGCCTGCTCGAACTGCTCAACCAGATCCTCGTCATGCTCGCCATGCTCGTCACGGCGCTCGTCATCGACCCCCGCACGACCCTGCTCGCGTGCATCCCGCTGATCTTCGTCGTCATCGGCAACTTCACCGTGCAGCTCCGCCTGCAGCGGGCCTTCATCGAGCTGAAGAGCCAGTTCACCAAGCTCCTGGCCGGTGTCGGCGAGTCCCTCGCCAACATCAACGTCGTCAAGTCCTACGGCCGCGAGTCGGACGCCTCGGAGCGCCTGAACAAGGTCAACGAGGCGCACACCGCCCGCGACGGCCAGATGAAGCGCACGTACAGCCGCTGGGAAGCGATCCTGAACGTCGTCGGCGGCCTGCCCACCCCGATCGCCCTGTGGGCCGGAGGCAACGCGGTCCTCGACGGCACCAGCACGGTCGGCGACCTCGTCGCCGTCGTCGCCCTGGTCATGATGTTCCAGATGAGCATCCACATGCTCGCCATGCACGTGAACGGAGCCTTCCGCAGCGTCGTCACCGCGCAGCGCCTGCTGCGCGTCATGGACGCCCCCTCCGTGATCGCCTCCCGCGAGGGCACGACCGACGTCCCCGCGCTGGGCGGCATCCGGGCGACCGGCATCGACGTCGACATCGCCGGCCGGCGCATCCTGGACCGGGCCGAGTTCCACGTGGAGCCCGGTGAGGCCGTCGCCCTGACCGGCCCCACCGGCAGCGGCAAGTCCACCCTCCTCCACGTCCTCGCCCGGCTGCGCGACCCGGAGGCCGGCAGCGTCGCGTACGACGGCGTCGAAGCCCGGTCGTACGAGCCCGCGGCACTGCGCCGCCGCATCGTCTGCCTGCCGCAGCGCCAGTGGATCTTCGAGGGGACCCTGGAGGAGAACGTCCGCTTCGCCCGGCCCGAGGCCACCCGGCAGGAGACGGCGGACGCGGTCGAGGCCGCCGGCCTCGCCCACATCCCCCTCGACCGCCGCTTCGGAGCCAGCACCCTGGACCTCTCCGCCGGCGAGCGCCAGCGCATCGGCCTGGCCCGCGTCCTGCTCGTGGACCCCGACATCCTGCTGCTCGACAACCCGACGGCCAACCTGGACGCCGAGACCGAGGCCGCGCTCCTGGAGACCGTCCTCCGCGTCCGCCGGGGCCGCACCCTGGTCATCGCCTCCCAGCAGCCCGCCGTCTCCGACTACGTCGACCGGACCATCAGCCTCGCCCCCCGGGAGCCCTCCGCGGGAGCCACGGCCACCCTCGCCGGCGCGGCACGCCCGGACGGAGGAAAGGACTCATGACCACCACGTCCACACAGGCGCCCGCCGTCGAGGACGACCGCGAGGCACGCCGGACGCTCCTCAAGGCCGTCCGCCGCTTCCTTCCCTACCTCCGCCCGAACTGGGGCTGGCTCACCATCGCCACCGCCATGGCCGTCGTGAACACCGTCGTCACGATCGCCGTGATGTACACGGTCATGGCCGGCATCGGACACATCGTCATCGGAGACATGGAGGCCGTCCGCTCGACGGCGCTCAACCTCGTCCTGCTGACCGTCCTCGAGAACGTCATCCGCATCACGTACAACTCGGCGATGATCCGGGTCAACGAGCGCCTGACGGTCACCATCCGCAACGACCTCGTGGCGCGCCTGCACAACGTCCAGCTCTCCCGGCACGTCTCCCAGGCGAGCGGCGAGTGGGTCACCCGCGTGCTCTTCGAGGCCAACCGCTTCCGCGGCTTCCTGACCAAGACGCTGATGGAGGTCACCAACAGCGTCATCTGGTTCATCGCGTTCGCGGTGTTCCTGCTCGCGCTCAGCCCCCTGGTGGCCCTGCCCACGCTCGTCACCATCCCGCTGATGGTGTGGATCGCCGTGAAGTGGACGGCGCGCCTCAAGCCCGACACCCGGGCGCAGCGCGAGGGCTGGGACCGCGTGGTCGGCTACCTCAACCAGCGGATCGACGGCCTCGCCGACATCCGCGCCTTCGGCCAGGAGGAGGCGGTCCTCGCCGACCTCCGGGACCGCTCGGAGGAATACAGCACGGTCCACAACCGGCTGTCGCGCAAGCGCCTGTGGCTCACCTCGCACCTCGGCTTCAGCGTCTTCCTCGCCCTGTCCCTGCTGATCTTCTTCGGCGGTCTGCAGATCGTGAACGGACACCAGCTGGGATCCGGGTTCTTCTTCGACATGGCCTCCGGCATGATGCCGATGACCTGGATGCTCATGGGCACCGACACCATGATGGCGTCGATGGGCATGGCGTCCGGCACCGCCCTGGCGGCCGGCACCCTCGCCGCGTTCGCGCTGTTCGTCAAGCGCATGCTGAACCCCGTCCGCGACCTCGCCAACCAGATGGGCCAGGCGTCCGACATCGCCGCCTCCGCGCGCCGCATGCTCGACGTCCTCGACCTGGAGGAGGAGCAGAGCGGCTCCGGCACCCTGCCGCCGGTCGAGGGAGCCGTCGCCGTCGACGACGTCACCTTCGCGTACGGGGAGGGCCCCGACGTCCTCCACGGCATCACGCTGCACGCCGAACCCGGCCAGCACATCGGCATCGTCGGGACGAGCGGCGCGGGCAAGAGCACCCTGATGCAGCTCCTCGTCCGCCTCTACACCCCGACGAGCGGCACCGTCAGCATCGACGGACACGACCTCGCCGACATCAGCAGCGCCTCCGTGCGTTCCCAGGTCCTCCTCGTGACCCAGGAGGCCCAGCTCTTCGACGGCTCGGTCACCGAGAACATCCTCTTCGGCCGGCCCGAGGCCACCGAGGAGCAGGTCATCGAGGCGGCCCGGCAGGTCGGCGCGCACGAGGTCATCTCCGAGCTCAAGGACGGCTACCGCACCCGCGTGGGGGAGCGGGGTTCGCGCCTGTCGGTGGGAGAGCGCCAGATCATCGCCCTGGCCCGCGCCATGCTCGCCGACCCGCGCGTCATCGTCCTCGACGAGGCCATCTCCAGCGTCGACCCGGACCGCCAGCGCGTGGTCTTCGCGGCGATCCGCCGCCTCCTCGAAGGCCGTACCGCCATCGTCGTCGCCCACTGGCTGACCCTCGTCGAGGACCTGGACCAGGTCTTCGTCCTGGAGGAGGGGCGCATCGTCGAGTCGGGCCGCCCCGTCGAACTGCTCACCGCGGGCGGACGGCTCACCGAACTGTGCCAGGCCCAGGAGGGCCGCGCCCGCAAGAACACCACCGGAAAGGACAACGCCCATGTCTGACACCACCCTCGGAAGCATGTTCTGGACCGCCGCCCAGGGGACCGCCCCGGCGGCCACCGTCGAGGCGCCGAAGGCGTCGTCCTGCTGCGGCCCGAAGCCGGCCGCCGCGACGCCGGAGAAGCCCGCGACGGCCGACGCGACCGACACGAAGCCGAAGGCCGAGCAGGCCGAGGCGCCGAAGAAGGCCTCGTGCTGCGGCCCCAAGCCCGCCGCCGACACGGCCGGCACGGCCGAGAAGGCACCGGCGCCGAAGGCGTCGTCCTGCTGCGGCCCGAAGCCCGCGGCCGAGGCCGCCCCCGCCGCGGCGGCCGCCGCGCCCGCGAAGAAGTCGTCCTGCTGCGGCTGACCCACCCCCACCCCCACCCGCCCCGTCCGAAGGAGGACAGATGACCTGGCGCACGACCACCACCGAGCCTGCGGCGCAGGACACGGAAGCGCCGCGGCGGGCCCGGCCCCGCACCCGCGAGGGAGCGGCGCGCCCGGCGTCCGTGGTGGGCGTCGCCCTGGCCGGCGTCGTCCTCATGGCCGGCATGACCGGCTGCAGCCCCTCGTCGGCCGCCGCCGGAGGCGGTACCGGCAGCGGCACGAAGCTCGACGCCGGCTGCACCGGGACCAGGACCGAGGCGGGCCTCGAGGTCACCCTCGAGGTCAGCCCCTGTCCGGCCAAGGGCGGCGGCGCGGCGGGCACCGCCACGATCACCGTCAAGGACGCGGCGGGCAAGGCCGTCGAGGGCGCCAAGGTCGAGATCAACCCCGAGATGCCCAACATGAAGATGAAGGGCGGCAACCAGTCGGCCACCGCGAACGGCGATGCCTACGAGGCCAAGCTGGTGCTGGGCATGCCCGGCGACTGGCTGGTCACGGTCGTCGTCACGCCGGCCTCCGGCACGGCGGCCTCCGCGGCGTTCGACGTGAAGGCGGAATAGGGCCCGTGCTCAGCAACCGCGCGCGGAACCTGCCCGCCTCCAGCACCGCAGCCCTGGACGCCCACGTCAAGGCCCTGCAGGCGGACGGCGCCGACATCATCAACCTCACCGGCGGCGAACTCGACTTCCCGACCCCCGACCAGGCGGCCGAGGGAGCCAGACGGGCGATCGCCGCGGGACACACCCGCTACACCCCGGTCGCCGGCATCGGCCCCCTTCGCGAGGCCATCGCCCGGCGCCTGGCCTCCCACTGGGGCAGCGCCTACGAACCGGCGCAGATCGTCACCACCAACGGCGCCAAGCAGGCGCTCGCCCAGGTCTTCACCGTGCTGTGCGAGCCCGGCGACGAGGTGCTGCTCCCGGCCCCGTACTGGGTGAGCTTCCCGCACATGATCGCGCTGGCCGGGGCCGTCCCGGTCGTCGTGGACACCACCGGCACCGGATTCAAGCTCACCCCCGAGACCCTGAGGGCGCACCTCACCCCACGGACGCGGGTCGTACTGCTCAACAGCCCCTCGAATCCCACCGGAGTGGTCTACGAGCGTACGGAGCTCGAAGCGCTGGCGAGGGTCGCCGTCGAACGCGACCTCGTCATCGTCAGCGACGAGATCTACGGGGACCTCGTCCACGAGGGCGCCGCCTTCACCAGCGTCGCCTCCCTCGGGCCCGAGGTCGCCGAGCGCACGGTCACCATCGGCGGCTTCTCCAAGACGTACGCGATGACCGGGTGGCGGATCGGCTTCGCCGCGGCCCCCGAGCCGGTGGCCGCCGCACTCGCCGCCGTCCAGGGCCACACCAGCTCCGCCCCGTCCTCGATCTCCCAGTACGCGGCGCTCGCCGCGCTGACCGGCGACACGGACGAGGAGCTCGCCCGCAGGGCGGAGGAGCTCAACGTCCGCCGTGCGCTGATGCGGGACGGCCTCGCCGCCCTGCCGCCGCTGCGCCTGGCCGCACCACCCCAGGGCGGCTTCTTCGCCTTCGTCGACGTACGGGGCCTCTACACCCGCCCCGACGACGACGCCGGGACCGTCGCCCGCGAACTGCTCGAACACACCGGTGTGGCGGTCATGCCGGGGCGGGACTTCGCTGCCCCGGACCACGTGCGCCTGTCGTACGCGGTCGGCACGGAAGACATCTCCCAGGCACTGCAGCGCATCGGCGCGCATCTCAAGTCCCTCTGAATTCGACCGAGTTCCCCAGAACCTCTCCCGCACCCCCTCGGACCCCCGGGATTCCCCCCGACGAACGGAGTACCCCATGAGCAGCAGCACCGCCACCGTCTTCGAGGTCCGCGGCATGACCTGCGGCGGCTGCGCCAAGCGCATCCGTACCGCGATCGAGACGGACCTCGGCGAGGGCGCCGAGGTCGTCGTCGACCACAAGAGCGGCCACGTCACCGTCACCACCCCCGGAGACCTTGACCACGGCACGGTCCGGACCGCCGTCGAGCGCACGGGCTACGAGTTCGCCGGAACGGCCGCGTGAATCCGCCCGCCAAGCTGGTCCTCTTCGCCGTCGGCCTCGTCGCCTGCTTCGGCGTCTCGTACCTGCTGGGCGGCGTCCTGCCGCCTCTCTAGCACTCTCCGCGACACCCCATCCGCCTTCCGCAAAGGAGTACGCAGTCATGGCAGGCACTGCCACGACGGCACCGGCCGTGGTCACGCTCGACATCGGCGGCATGACCTGCGGTGCCTGCTCAGCCCGGATCGAGAAGAAGCTCAACCGGCTCGAAGGCGTGACCGCCGAGGTCAACTTCGCCCTCGAACGCGCCCACGTCAGCTTCGACGACCGGCACACGGTCGACGAACTCATCGGCACCGTCGAGAAGATGGGCTACACCGCCGTCCTCCCGCCGCCGGTGCACGCTCCGGCTCCGGCCGAGTCCGAGACCCGCGAGACCGCGGAGGAGGCGGCCGAACGAGAACTCGGCGTCATGCGCCGCCGCATCCTCGTCTGCCTCGCCCTCACCGTCCCGGTCATCGCCATGGCCATGATCCCTCCGCTGCAGTTCGACAACTGGCAGTGGCTCTCGCTCACCCTCGCCGCTCCGGTCGCGGTCTGGGGAGCCTCGCCGTTCCACACGGCCGCCTGGAAGAACCTCAAGCAGGCCGGCGGCACCATGGACACCCTGGTCTCCCTCGGAGTCCTCGCCTCCTTCGGCTGGTCGCTGTACGCCCTGTTCTTCGGCTACGCGGGCATCACCGGCATGCGGATGCCCTTCCTGATGACCCCCACCCCGGGCCAGGGGCTGCACCACATCTACCTCGAAGTGGCCACCTCCCTCACGCTCTTCGTCCTCGTCGGCCGCTACGCGGAGCACCGCTCCAAGCACCGCGCCCGAGGAGCCGTACGCGCCCTGCTCGAACTCGGGGCGAAGGACGTCACCGCGCTGCGCGCCGGGCGGGAGGTCACCGTCCCCATCGGTGAACTCCGCGTCGGGGACCTGTTCGTGGTCCGGCCGGGGGAGAAGGTCGCCACCGACGGCGTCGTCGTCGAGGGCACGTCCGCGGTCGACGCGTCGATGCTGACCGGGGAGAGCGTCCCCGTGGAGGTGTCCGCCGGGGACGGCGTCGTCGGAGCCACCGTCAACGTCAACGGCCGTCTCACGGTCCGTGCCGAGCGGGTCGGTGCCGACACGCAGCTCGCCCACATCAGCCGGCTCGTCTCCGAAGCCCAGGCGGGCAAGGCACCCGTCCAGCGCCTCGCCGACAGCATCGCCGCCGTCTTCGTGCCCGTGGTCGTCGCCCTCGCCGTCTGCGTCGGCGGCTTCTGGATCGGCAACGGGGGAGACGCGGCGGTCGCGCTCACCGCGGCCGTGGCCGTCCTCGTCGTGGCGTGTCCGTGCTCCCTCGGACTCGCCACGCCCACCGCCCTCCTGGTCGGCACGGGCCGCGGCGCGCAGCTCGGCATCGTGATCAGGGGACCCCAGGTCCTGGAGTCCACCCGCAGGATCGACACGGTCCTCCTGGACAAGACCGGCACGGTCACCACGGGCACGATGCGGCTCGTCGAGACGGTCTGCGCCGAGGGTACGGACCGCGACGAGCTGCTGACCCTCGCCGGAGCACTGGAGCACTCCTCCGAACACCCCATCGCCAGGGCCGTCACGACGGCCGCCGCCGGGGTGACCTCGGACCTCCCCGCGGTCGCGGACTTCAAGGCGAGTGCCGGCTTCGGCGTCGTGGGCACGGTCGCAGACCGGGAGATCATGGTCGGCCGCCCGGGCTGGGTGGGTGAACGGATGACCACCCCGGACTCGCTCCGCAGCCGCCTCGCCGAGATCGAGGGCAGCGGGCACACACCGGTGGGTGTCGGCTGGGACGGGCGCCTGCGCGGGCTGCTGCTCGTCGCCGACGAGGCCAAGCCCACCAGCCGCGCCGCCATCGACGAGATGCGTAGCCTGGGGCTTCGCCCCATCCTGCTGACGGGTGACAGCAAGGGCGCGGCACGCCGCATCGCCGACGAGATGGGCATCACCGAGGTCGAGGCGGAGGTCCTGCCGCAGGACAAGGCGGCCGTCGTACGCCGCCTCCAGGACGAGGGCCGCAACGTCGCCATGGTCGGCGACGGCATCAACGACGCGGCCGCGCTCGCCCAGGCCGACCTCGGCATCGCCGTCGGCGGCGGCACCGACGCCGCCATCGAGGCGAGCGACATCACCCTCGTACGGGGGGACCTGCGCGACGCGGCCGACGCGGTCCGGCTCTCGCGGCGGACCCTCGGGACGATCAAGGGCAACCTGTTCTGGGCGTTCGTCTACAACCTCGCCGGCATTCCGCTCGCGGCCTCGGGCGTGCTGAACCCGATGATCGCGGGTGCCGCCATGGCGCTCTCCAGCATCTTCGTGGTCACCAACAGCCTGCGACTGCGCGGGTTCAAGTCGGCCTCACGGAAGCAGGACGAGAAGGCGGGGACCGGATTCGCGGTCCCCGCGCAGCCCACCCCGGCGCCGGCCTCGTGATCGTCGACTCCCTGGGCCTGCCGATGGCACTCGTCGACGTCGATCAGGCGCTGGACGGGACGTGGCGGGCGTACGAGCAGGAGGTGGACCTCGTCAGGGTCCAGGACCCGCCCGCGGACTCCTGGCCCCTGCTCAGGGAGGCCGGCTTCCTGCCGAAGCCCCAGGTCGTCATGTGGCGTGCGGAGGCGCGGACGTCGGAGGAGGAGTACCTCGCCGCCCTGTCGGGGAAGGACCGCTACGACATCCGGTCCGCCTACCGCAAGGCGGAGGCGGCCGGACTCCGGGTCACCACGGAACCGCTGACCGTCCCGCTGCTCGACGAGTTCCTGGAGCTGTACGCACGCCAGGTCGCCGAGATGCGCAACGGCTGGGCCGTCGCGGTCCGGCAGCGCGCGAACATCCTGGCGGAGGCCGGGACGTACCGGGTCGTCACCGTCCGCGCGGGGGAGGTCCTGGTGGGCGCGTGCCTGAACCAGGACCTGCCGGCGAACGACGAGATGCGGGCCCGGTTCTCGGCCGTGACCGCGGGTCAGCGTGGTGACAGCCTCTCCCGCGTCCTGTACGGCGAGACGCTGCGCGAGGCACGGCTCCGCGGTCGTCGCTGGGCCACCCTCGGGCGTGACATCAACCTCTACGGCCACGTGGGCAACGCGGGCCTCTTCGGATTCAAGTCGCGGCTCGGCTTCGGCGCGGTGCCGGGGCAGCTCGTCGAGCCCGGCAGCGGTTCGCACCAGGCCGATCGGGTGGTCCGGCTCGTCGAACTCTCCGACCCGACGCTGCTGTTGTCCTACGCGCCGGTGGCGGGGGAGCGGGAGGCCGTGGCCGCGCCGCTCTGGCTGAACCTCTTCACCTCGTCCGAGGAACCGGACGTCCGGCCCTTCCGGGGCGTCGGTCTCGCCGGCACGACCGTGCACGGCATCCGCCCCGCCTGAGACCGCGGGCGGGCGCCGTGGCCATCCCCGTACACGGCGCCCGCCCGCTCCACGTCCGCGTGACGTCAGGAGCGGGCGGACGAGTTCAGGAGGGATGCCAGGGCGGCCAGGACGCTCGGGTCGATCCGGTAGTACACCCAGGTACGCCGGCGCTGGGAGGTGAGCAGACCCGCCTCGCGCAGCTTCTTGAGGTGGTGGGAGACCGTCGGCTGGGAGACGCCCACGTCCGCGATGTCGCAGACGCAGGCCTCGCCCGCGGGGTGGGAGGCCACGCGGGAGAGCAGCCGCAGCCGGACGGGGTCGGAGAGTGCCTTGAAGAGGTTGGCCAGTCGCTCGGCGTCCAGCGTCGAGAGCTCCGCCGAGGTGAGCGGAGAACAACAGGGCACGACCCCCTGCGGGGGAAGGGCGACCTCGGGAACCGCACTCAGGTTCGACATTCTTCTATTTTTGCATGTGTCGAATCACGGCCGCAATGGATTCGGCCGGACCGAGGTCCCCAGGGCGACGAGCGCCGCGACGGCCCCGAACGCGGCCAGCGCGCCGAAGAGTTGGGGTGTGCCGCCGAGGGGAGGCGCGAGCAGGGCCGTGGCGAACGGCGCGAGGGCGGACACCGTCATGGCGGGTGCGCCGAGGATGCCGGAGAGCCTGCCGTAGTGGGTGGTTCCCCAGCGGTCGGTGATGGCGGTGGCCTGGAGGAGGGTCAGGTTGCCGCGGACCACCCCGGCCGCGACCGACATGAGGACCAGCAGCGCGTACGGCCCTGGGGCGAGGGCCAGGGCGGCGGTGGTCAGGGCCCCGAGGGCGATGAGGGCGGCGGTGCGGGGGGTGGTGGCGGTGTGGCGGGCGAGGGCGGCGTAGAGGGTGCGGCCGAGGGTCTGGCCGGCGCCGCCGAGGCCGAGGGCCCAGGCCGCCTGGCCGGTGGTGTAGCCGCGTTCGAGCAGGAGGGGTACGAGGGAGAAGACGACCGCGTACATCGCGAACGCCGAGAGGGTGAACGCGAGGGCGAGCAGCAGGAAGGGGCGGCTTCGGGCGACGGCCTTCGGCGTCCCGTCGGTGTGGGCGGGTGCGGTCGGAGCCGCCGGCCAGGGTGCCTTGAGGGCGAAGGCGTGGGCGGGGATCGTGACGGCGGCGAGGATCGCGGCGAGCACGAGGTAGGTCGCCCGCCAGGTCAGGTGCTGGGCGAGGGCGGCGGTCAGGGGCGCGAAGACGGTGGAGGCCAGGCCGCCGGCGAGGGTGACGATGGTGAGCGCGCGGACGTGGTCGGGGGCCCACCAGCGGGTGAGGGCGGCGAACGCGGGCGGGTAGAAGGTCGCCGCCATGGCGAACCCGGCCAGGATCCAGCCGACGAGGAACACCGGCAGGCTGGGGGCCAGGGCCACGACGACCAGGCTGACGACGCCCGTGGCCGAGCCGGCGGTCATGACCGTGCGGGGGCCGCGGCGGTCCAGGACGCGGCCGACACGGATCCCGGCGATGCCGGAGACGACGAGCGCGAGGGAGAAGGCCGCCGTGGTGGCCGAGGTGGACCAGCCGGTGGCCGCTGTGATCTGCGGGTTGAGGACGGGGAAGGCGTAATAGACGACGCCCCAGCCGGTGATCTGGGTGGCGCACAGCGCGGGCAGCACGGCGCGGGGCCGCGACCGGTTCACGGATCCGGTCGCGGCCCCGCTCGTACGGGCGTCGAGGTCGGTCACGAGCCGCAGGAGGACGCCGGGGCGGTGGTGCCGAGCTGGATCAGCTCCGGGGCGGGACCGCAGCAGCCGCCGCCGTCGGACGTCCCTCCGGCGGACGCCTCGTCGGTGACCGGCTGGTCGAAGAGGCCCGCCCCGCCGCAGACGCCGGTCTCGGGGAGGACGAGTTCGACGCGCTCGGCGGCCTCGTGGTCGCCGGCGAGGGCGGCGACCACGGAGCGGACCTGCTCGTAGCCGGTCAGGGCGAGGAACGTCGGCGCCCGCCCGTAGGACTTCATGCCGACGAGGTGGAAGCCCTGCTCGGGGTGGGAGAGCTCCTTCACGCCGTGCGGGTAGACGGTGCCGCAGGAGTGCTGGTTGGGGTCGATCAGCGGAGCCAGCTCGACGGGAGCCTGGAGGCGCTCGTCGAGGCCGAGGCGGAGCTCGCCGAGGAAGGTCAGGTCGGGGCGGAAGCCGGTCAGGACGATGACCTCGTCGACCGGGTCGAGGCGGCGCCCGTCCTCCGCCACCAGCACGAGCCGCTCGCCGTCGCGCTCGATGGCGCCGGTGCGGAAGCCGGTGACGGCGTCGGCGTGGCCTTCGTCGACGGCGGCCTTGGCGGCGAGTCCGAGGGCGCCGCGGGCGGGGAGCTGGTCGGCGGTGCCGCCGCCGAAGGTGGAGCCGGAGATGCCCCGGCGCAGGATCCAGGTGGCGTGCGTACCGGCGCCGTCCTTCGACTTCGCGAGCTCCGCGAGGAGGGCCAGGGCGGTGAAGGCGGAGGCGCCGGAGCCGATGACGGCGGTGCGCTTCCCGGCGTAACGGGCGCGGGCGGAGGGGTCGTTCAGGTCGGGGACGCGGTAGGAGACGCGGTCGGCCGCCGCCTTCTCGCCGAGTGCGGCAAGGCCGTCGGCGCCGGCCGGGCTGGGTGCGGCCCAGGTGCCGGACGCGTCGATGACGGCGCGGGCGAGGATCCGCTCCTCACGCCCGTCCGCGTACCGGACGTGCACCGTGAACGGCTGCGTCTCACGCTCGGCGTCGACGACGCGGTCGCGCCCGACGCGGGAGACGCCGGTGACCCGGGCCCCGGTGCGGACGCGCTCGCCGAGGGCGTCGGCGAGCGGCTGCAGGTACCGCCCGGCCCAGTCGCCGCCCGTCGGGTAGGTCGTCGCGTCGGGCTTCACCCAGCCGGTCGGCGCCAGGAGCTTCTCGGCCGCCGGGTCGGTGACCTCGCTCCACGTCGAGAAGAGCCGCACGTGGGCCCACTCGCGGACGGCGGCGCCGGCGGTCGCTCCGGCTTCGAGGACGAGCGGGTCGATGCCGCGGTCGACGAGGTGGGCGGCGGCGGCCAGACCGGCCGGCCCGGCACCGATCACGATGACGGGCAGCTGCTCGGTGGCGTTGGCGTTCACGGGGGTCCCCTTTGTTACTTCGACAACCGTCGATCTCTTGCTCTCAGAATGGCACCTGAATCGATGGTCGTCAACATAGACAGACGTCGATTCCGGGAGGGGGTCCCGGGGCCCCTCCCCATTGGTTCGACGTGTGTCAACATAGACGTATGTCGAATGTGAAGGCGCTTCCCGTCCTGGACCCCGAGGTCGAGCCGTGCTGCCCGCCGCTCGCCGAGCGTCCCCTGACGGCCGAGGAGGCCGAGCGGACCGCGGTCATGTTCAAAGCGCTCGGCGATCCGGTCCGGCTGCGGCTGTTCTCGGCCGTCGCCTCGCACGAGGGGGGTGAGGCGTGCGTCTGCGACATCTCCGACGTCGGCGTCTCCCAGCCCACGGTCTCCCACCACCTGAAGAAGCTGAAGGAGGCGGGGCTGCTGTCCTCCGAGCGGCGCGGCACCTGGGTGTACTACCGCGTCGAGCCCGCCGTCCTCGCGGCGATGGGGGCGTTGCTGACCCAGGCCGCGGCGGCGTGAACGCGCCGGTGCGCGTGGTGCCGCTCACGGCGGCCCACGCGCGGGAGGTCGTCGCGATCTATCAGGCCGGCATCGACGGGGGCGACGCGACGTTCGAGACCGCCGCCCCCGCCTGGGAGCGCTTCGACGCGTCCAGGCTGCCCGAGCACCGCTTCGCCGCGCTCGACGAGGCCGGACGCGTGCTCGGCTGGGTCGCCGTGTCCAAGGTGTCCGACCGGGGTGCGTACGCGGGCGTGGTCGAGCACTCCGTCTACGTGCACCCCGAAGCGCGGGGGAGGGGAGTCGCCTCCGCCCTGCTGGAGGCGCTGATCGCCTCGACGGAGGCGGCGGGGGTCTGGACGATCCAGTCCGGCATCTTCCCCGAGAACGCCGCCAGTCTCGCCGTTCACGCGCGGGCCGGGTTCCGGGTCATCGGGACCCGCGAGCGGATCGGGCGCCACCACGGGGTGTGGAGGGACGTGACCCTCGTCGAGCGCCGCAGCTCCCGCGTCGACTGATCGTCCGCACGTGAACGCCGCAGCGGGCCGGCCGTCGCCCTCCGGTGTGACGGGTGCGGTGAACAGGCCGAAAAGCCTGTGCCAGACAGCCACCCTGACGTGCTTGCTTCGACGTATGTCAACATGACGGCATGTCAAACACTCCTTGGCTGCCGCCCGTCGGGATCGAGGCTTTGAGTGCGCCCTTGGCCGAGCGGCCCCTGTCGGCGGTGGAGGCCGAGCGGACGGCGAGGATGTTTCACGCCCTCGGCAACCCGATCCGCCTGCGGCTGCTGTCGGCGATCGCGTCGGACGAGAGCGGGGAGTCGTGCGTGTGCGCGGTCTCGGACGTGGGGGTGTCCCCGCCGACCGTGTCCCATCACCTGAAGAAGCTCAAGGAGGTGGGTCTGCTGTCGTCCGAGCGGCGTGGCACCTGGGTCTATTACCGCCTCGAACCCGCGGTGCTCGCCGCGATGGGCTGGCTGCTGGTCCGGGCCGCGTCGACGTGACGCCTCGGCGGCGGCCGGGCCCGAGAAGGGCCGGCCGCCGCCGAGGCGGACGACGCGGCCTAGCTCCGCGAGGCGGCGAGCCTCGGCGTGGTGAACCTCTTGCGCCAGGCCAGCGACACGTACACCAGGGCCACCAGCACCGGCACCTCGATGAGGGGGCCGACGACGCCGGAGAGGGCCTGGCCGGAGGTGACGCCGAACGTGGCGATCGCGACGGCGATGGCCAGCTCGAAGTTGTTGCCGGCGGCGGTGAAGGCGAGGGTGGCCGTCCGGTCGTAGTTCAGGCCGACGGCCTTGCCGAGCGCGAAGGTGCCGAACCACATCACCGCGAAGTACACCAGCAGCGGCAGCGCGATCCGCGCGACGTCCAGGGGCTGCGAGGTGATCGTCCTCCCCTGCAGGGCGAAGAGGATGACGATCGTGAAGAGCAGGCCGTACAGCGCCCACGGGCCGATCTTCGGCAGGAACGCCCGCTCGTACGTCTCGCGGCCCAGCTTCCTCTCGCCGACGCGGCGCGTCAGGAAGCCCGCGAGCAGCGGCACGCCCAGGAACACGAGGACGTTGAGCGCGATCTTCCACATCGAGATGTCGAGCGTCTCGCCCTCGCCCAGGCCCAGCCGGCCCGGGAGGAAGTCGAGGTAGAACCAGCCCAGCAGCCCGAAGGCGACGACCTGGAAGACCGAGTTCAGCGCGACCAGGACGGCGGCGGCCTCGCGGTCGCCGCAGGCGAGGTCGTTCCAGATGATCACCATGGCGATGCAGCGGGCCAGGCCCACGATGATCAGGCCGGTGCGGTACTCGGGCAGGTCCGGCAGGAAGGTCCACGCCAGCGCGAACATCACCGCGGGACCGAGCACCCAGTTGATGACCAGGGACGACACCATGAGCTTCCGGTCGCCCGTCACGGCGTCGAGGCGGTCGTAGCGGACCTTCGCCAGGACCGGGTACATCATGATGAGCAGGCCGACGGCGATCGGCAGCGAGATCCCGCCGATCTCGACCTTCGCCAAGGCGTCGTTCAGGCCGGGGACCAGGCGTCCGAGGCCGAGGCCGAGGGCCATGGCGAGCAGGATCCACACGGCGAGGAATCGGTCGAGCGTCGACAGCTTCGCGACCACCGACTGTTCTTCGGCGGCGGTCGCGGGAGCGGTGGGTGTCACGGACAGGCCCTCTTGTTCTCGGCAGCGGTACGGGCGGACTCGGCCGGCTCGGCGAATCGGGCGGCGAACCGGGCGACGAGGTCAGGGCGGAGCCGGTGGTACGGGAAGCGACCGCACGGCCCGGTCTCCGACGGCCCCGACCTCGCCCGGCGCTCACACGATTCAGCATCGACTGACATCATTGCGTGCTGATACTCTCACATCATTGCCAGCTGACACCAGGCTGCGCTGAATCATGCTCGCGGTGGAGGAGGCGCTGCCCGTGTCCATCGGCATGCCGTGCGGCGACCGGCGGTCACGCCGGCCCGGCACGTGATCTCCGCACCACCGCGCCACCGCACCAAAGGAACACCCCGATGCCCGCCTCCCCGCTCGCCTCCGTCCTGTTCGTCTGCGTCCACAACGCGGGCCGCTCCCAGATGGCCGCCGGTTTCCTCCGCCACCTCGCCGGCGACCGCGTGGAGGTCCGCTCGGCCGGTTCGCTGCCCGCCGACCGGATCAACCCGTCGGCCGTCGAGGCCATGGCCGAGCTCGGCATCGACCTCACGGGCCAGGAGCCCAAGGTGCTGACCAGCGAGGCCGTCCAGGCCTCCGACTACGTCATCACCATGGGCTGCGGGGATGCCTGCCCGATCTTCCCGGGCAAGAAGTACCTGAACTGGGAACTGGAGGACCCGGCCGGAAAGGGCGTGGCGTCCGTCCGCCCGATCCGCGACCGGATCCGGTCCCACATCGAGGCGCTCATCGCCGACATCGAGGCACGCCGGGAGGCCTGACCCGGCGACCGGCGCCCCCGCGCGGCCGGTGCCCCCCAGGGCCGGGCCCGGCCGGGTCGGCCGGCCGGCGACCGCTGACCTGGCCGCAACCCGTACCTGCGCGAGCGCATCGGACGTAGTCTGCCGTCACCTGAGCGCCGCCTGCGAGAAAGGGAAGTCCCCGACATGAACGGCACGTTGGACGTGGTGGTGATCGGTGGAGGCCAGGCCGGACTCGCGGCGGGTTACCACCTGCGCCGGGCCGAGCTGGACTTCGTCGTCCTCGACGCGGGGGCGGCCCCGGGCGGGGCCTGGCGGCACGCCTGGGACTCCCTCCACCTGTTCTCGCCGGCGGCCTACTCCTCCCTCCCCGGCCGGATCATGCCGCCCCAGCAGGGAGAGCCGTTCCCCGAGGCGCGGCACGTGGTGGAGTACCTCACCGACTACGAGCAGCGCTACGAACTCCCCGTCGTCCGCCCGGTCCGGGTCCGCGGCGTGCACGACGCGGGCGAACTCCTCCGGGTGGAAGCCGATTCCGGCACCTGGCACGCCCGCGCGGTGATCAGCGCGACCGGCACCTGGTCGCGCCCCTTCGTGCCCGCCGTCCCGGGCCGCGACACCTTCCGGGGACGCCGGCTCCACACCGTCGAGTACCGAGGCCCCCAGGACTTCGCGGGCCAACGGGTCATCGTCGTCGGCGGCGGCAACTCCGGTGCCCAGATCGCCGCCGACCTCGCGTACGACACCGACCTGACCTGGGCCACCCTCCGCGACCCCCGCTACCTCCCGGACGACATCGACGGCCGCGCCCTGTTCGACGCGGCCACCGCCCGGCGCCGCGCGCTCGACGCGGGCCGCCCCGACACCGGAGGCATCGCGGCACTCGGCGACATCGTGGCCGTCCCGCCCGTACGGGAAGCCCGGGACTCCGGCCTCCTCAAGGCCACGCCGATGTTCGAGCGGCTCACCCCGACCGGCGTAGCGTGGCCGGACGGCATGACCGCGGACGCCGACGCCGTCATCTGGTGCACGGGCTTCCGCCCCGCCCTCACCCACCTCACCCCCTTGGGCCTCCGCACCGCCGAGGGCCGCATCCCCACCCAGGGCACCCGGTCACTCGCCGACCCCCGCGTCCATCTCCTCGGCTACGGTGACTGGACCGGCCCGGCCTCCGCCACTCTGGTGGGCGTGGGGCGTACGGCGAGGGAAGCGGTCCGGGCCATCGCCGAGCTGCTGTGACGGGCCGCCCGGCGGCTCCACCGGACGGCGCGCCCACCGCGCCCCGCACGGTCTCGTCCCCGGGGCGGTCGGCGGCTCGTGTCACCCGTCCTCCCCGGCCCGCTCGCTCCGGGCGGTCTTCGGGCTTCTCCAGCGCCGCCGTCCCGTCACGGGATCCCGGCGCGGTTCGGGGCGGTCGAGACGGCTGGCCTCGTCGGTATCGGCCGCCGCTGTGCGGTCCTCGCCGTCCCGGACGCCTCCCTGCGGCTTCTGGGGAACGCCTCCGGCGCCGCCTTGCTCGTCCATGACGGCCTCCTCCGGGTCGTCGGAGCCACTGAACCGCGTCTGCCCAGCCGCCGACCCGTGATGCGCGCGAAGCGTCACGGCTTTCGGCGAGCGCACGGACGTGCCCGACGAGTCAGGGGGAGCCCGCGCGTCACCGCGCCCAGGCGGGTGACGGCCCCGCCGCGCGACGGCGTGGGCCGGAGCACGCCGGGTGGCGTCGTGTGAACGTACGGGGGTCCCTACAGCCCGCGCCCGCCAGGAGTTCTCCGGTGCCCGAACGCAACCCCTCCAGCTGGAGGCGGCACTTCCGGTACGGCCTGCTGCTGGTGCCGGCGATGGCGCTCGGCGCGGCGGCCTGCGGGGCCCCCGCCGCACGGGAGGAATCCGCCGCCTCGGCGGGAGCGGCCTTCGAGGCGGCCGTCGCGTCCGGGGACCACGTCCGCGCCTGCGGACTGCTCGCTCCGGGAACCCGGGAACAGCTGCTGCAGGACGAGCGCCGGCCCTGCCCCGGCGCGTTGGCCGCACAAGGACTGCCCAGGACCCACGGCGTACGCACGACCGAGGCGTACGGGCGGCAGGCGCTGGTCCGGATGGCGGGCGACACCCTGTTCCTGTCACTGTTCGACTCCGGCTGGAAGGTCGTGGCGGCGGGCTGCACGGCGCGCCCCGGCCGCCCCTACGACTGCACGCTCAAGGGAACCTGAGCCGGGGCGTCTCCTCTTCGTCACCACCCTGGCCGTCGTCCTCGGCGGGCTCGGCTGCTCCACCGCCATCGGGGTGCTCCGGCGATGCCCCACGGCACCGGCGTCCACCGGGACCGAGGGCCGACGCCGCTCCGTCCGCTCAGGCCGGGTGCCCCGCGTCGAGGTCCCGCAGCTCCCGGTAGCGGAGCAGCGGGGCGGAGGCGCCGGACCCGGACGACCCCGCCGCCACCGGGGCCAGCAGGAAGCCCACGTGGTCACCGCCCTCGATCCGCGCGTGGATCCGCCCCGTGAACCACGTGGAGAGGCTGTCCAGGACGGGGCTGCCGCCTTCTCCGGGCCGCCAGGACAGCTCGGCGAACTTGTCCGTCCGGTCGCCCGTCTCCCCTCCGAACAGCTCGGCCGTCGCCCGGTCCCCCCCGGTGCAGCAGATGCACGGTCAGGTGCTCCGCCGCGCGGGCGACGCGGTACGTGTGGTTGGCGGTCGACAGCCACACGACGAACCGGGGCGGGTCGATGGAGCACTGGGAGGCGAACCCCACCAGGCAGCCGCCCCGCCCGCCCGGGGAAGCGGCGGTGACCACGTACATCGGACTGTCGAGCTGCTCCGTGAAGGCCGAGAACTCCGCCATGGCGCCCACGCTCCTTTCGCGACTTCTTCCCTCTACCGGGGCGACTGCCCCGGTAGAGGCCGGGCAGTCGCCCTCCGACGGCCCGCGGCCCCCCGCGTGCCGCGGCGCAGTCAGCCGTCAGGAGGTGTCCTCGTGGACGAGGTCAGGCTGTCCGCCCACGAGCGTCGCGCGCTCGCCGGCATGGAGGCGGTACTCAGCCGTGACAGGGCCCTCGACCGGCGGCTGAGCTCGATGAGACGGGGTCTCCTCCCGCGCGTGCGTCCGCTGCCTCGCACGCACGGCCGGCTGCCACTGGGCGTCATCGTCCTCTTCGCGGCCTCCGTCGCGCTGATGGTGCCGGCGATCGAGACCGGAAGCCCGGTCCTGACCTGGCTGTTCGCCGGCCTGTGGGCGCTCACCCTGATCGGGCTGACGGCCCTGGTCGTGCGCTGGTGCCGACGGTGGGCCCGCCACACCGGTGACTGACCGGGCCCGCGCACGCGACTGACCGGGCTCGCGGACGCATGGGTCGCTCCGCCCGGGGCAGGGGCCCGACACGGAGGAGCCCAGCCGCCGGATGCTCCGCCTGTTGGACATCACAGGAGCGACGGGCCCGCTCACCGTGGGCCCCGCTCCCCGTGGGCCCCGCCCGACTGACGGGAAACCGCCCGCTCGCTTCCCGGGCGGGCCGTAGGAAGGCCACCGCATGGACCGCGCCGCGCTCTTCGACGTCGACGGAACCCTCGTCGACAGCAACCCCCTGCACGTCGTCGCCTGGTGGGAGGCGTTCCGGCAGGACGGCCACCGGGTGCCGACCAGGGCCGTGCACCGCGCCATCGGACTGCCGGGGGAGCAGCTGATCGATCACGTCCTCGGCCCTTCCGGTGACCGTGCCGACGCCGCCCGTCTCGGAGCGGCGCACGACAGCCTCTACGGAACGTTCTTCGAGCGACTGGAACCCTTTGACCGGGCCGCGGAGCTCCTGCGCGCGCTGGCGGGTGCCGGCTGGACGGTCGTCCTGGTCACCTCGGCCAAGGACCGCGAGCTCAGCGCGCTGCGCCGGGCCCTGGACGCCGACGACGCCATCCGGGAGACGGCCACCGCCGACGACGTCGACCAGGGCAAACCCGCCCCCCGATCCCCTCCTGCACGCCCTCTCCCTCGTCGATGTACCCCCCGACCGGGCCGTGTTCGTCGGCGACAGCGTCTGGGACATGGAGGCCGCGCGCCGGGCCGGGGTGTCGTGCGTCGGCCTGCTGTGCGGGGGCATCCCGCGCGCCGACCTGATGGAGGCGGGCGCCGCCGTGGTGTACGAGGACCCGGCCGACCTCCTCGCCCACCTGGGCGAGGGGCCCTTCGCCGTACCCGATCCGGCGCGGGGGCGGGACCGATGAAACCACGGCGGACACCTCGCCGTCCCCGCGTCCCCCGTCCCGGTTCGGTCGAGAGGGGCCCGCGCGGGCGCTCCGGTTCCGCAGAGGCCGACGAGGTGGAGCAGGAGCGGCGGCGGAACTCGGTGGACGACTCGGGCGGCAGGTCCGCGAAACGCCAGGCGCCCGGAATCGGGCGCGAGGAACAGCGCGCGGAAGCCTCCCCGTCCCCGGCACGCGACCGAGGCCCGGGGGGCCGGGACCGCGCGGAGAAGGAGTCGCGTGACGAAGGTTCCCGGCGGGGTACGTGAGCAGCTGCGCGGGAACCCGCACCACCTGGCGTGCTGCTGCGACCACGTACGCGCCGAGAACCTGACGATCCGGCAGCCCGAAGGGCACCGGGAACGGGGGACGAGGAGAGGAGCGGAACCGAGATGACCGAATACGGCTACTTTCTGGCGTGTGAGGAGTTCACCCCCCGGGAACTGATCGACCAGGCCCGCCGGGCCCGCCAGGCCGGGTTCACCCGGCTGGCCATCTCCGACCATTTCCATCCGTGGAACGACGCCCAGGGCAACAGCCCGTTCGTGTGGTCGATGATCGGCGCGCTGTCCCGGACGGTCGACCTTCCCGTCACCACGCTGGTGACCTGCCCGACGGTGCGCCTGCACCCGGCGGTCACCGCCCAGGCCGCCGCCACGTCGAGCGTCCTCCTGGATGACCGCTTCGCCCTGGGCGTGGGCACCGGAGAGGCGTTGAACGAGCACGTCCACGGTGACGCGTGGCCGTCCTTCGACCAGCGGGCCGAGATGCTGGAGGAGGCGGCCGAGGTGATGCGCGAGCTGTTCACCGGCGAACTCGTCAGCCATCGGGGCCTGTACTACACCGTCGACAACGCCCGCCTCTACACGGTCCCCGAGAGCCCTCCGCCGGTCTACGTGTCCGCGTTCGGCCCCAAGGCCGCCGAACTGGCGGGCCGGATCGGAGACGGCTTCGTCACCATGGCACCCGACCCCGAACTCGTGGGCGTCTTCCGGGAGAACGGCGGCGCGGGAAAGCGGGTGGTGGGCGGGGTGAAGGTGTGCTGGAGCGCCGACCGGGAGAAGGCCGTCCGGCTGGTGCACCGGCTGTGGCCGAGCGAGCTGCTTCCGGGAGAGCTGGCCCAGATCCTCCCCACACCGGCCCATTTCGAACAGGCGAGTGAACTCGTCACGCGAGAGGCGGTCGCGGACGCGGTCACCTGCGGCGACGACGTCGACCGGCACGTGGAGACCGTACGCGCCTACGCGCGGGCCGGGTTCGACGAGGTGTACGTCGGGCAGATCGGCCCCGACCAGGAGGCGTTCTTCGACGCCTACCAGGAGCACGTCCTGCCCGCCCTGCGGGGCTGAACCCCCCCGCCGGCGGCCGTGGCTCCCGCTCCCGCGGGGGCGCGGCCGCCGCGGGAGCGGGGAACCGCCTGAGGAGGGCCCGGACGCCGCGGAGCCGCCCCGCGGACCGAGATGATCGGCGGGGCCGGCGGACCTGGACCCATGGTCGGCGCGCTCGTGCGCTCGTGCGTTCGGCGGGGCCCGGCTCCGCCCCCGGACATCGCTCGCATCCCCCGCGCGGGGGCGGGGTCGGACTAGGTGTCCGTCCCCGGCGCCGACGGCTCCGCGCCGTCCTTGCCGCTCTTGCCGTCCTTGGCGTCCTCGGCGTCGTCGTTCTCGTCCTTGGCCCGCACGTCCGCCGGGGTCGGCGCGGTGATGTTCCGCTGCTCGGCGGACCGCTCGCGTGCTTGCTCGTCGACCCTCGGGTCGCCGGTGTCCTGGGGACCGCTCACCGTCATCACCTCTTCGCTTCGGTTCTTTCCACCCTGGTCCCGCGGGGTCGCGGGGTCCTGGGGGTCTCGTCCGTGCCGCTCGCCGTACGGATGCGTGGCGCCACGACGAGCGGCCACGGCACCGGTCGGGGCGCCGGCACGGCGGGACTTCTCCTAGTAGATGCCGCCGCGCTCGCCCGCCTTGCGGCCACGTTCGGCGTCGGACGCCGCAGGGGCGTCGCCGTAGGCGTAGGCGGTTCGCACGTGCCCGTCGCGGGCGTGCACGACGACCTGCGCGGGGAGGTGTTCCCTGGCGTGCGCGCGAGCGGACTCGATCGCGTCCTGCTGCGTCCGGTGCGGCTCGTGCAGCAGCCGACGCCCTTCTCTGCCTTCGACCTGCCACTTCACACCGGCCGCCGTGGCCCGCTCGCCGGAGGGTGCGACGTGGTAGACGGTCCGTTTCGCTGCCATGGTCCTCTTCCTCGCCTTGTGGGCGGGCTCCCGGCGCCACACCCAGCCGTCGCCCCCGGGAGGCGACCGTGGGCGTCGGAGCCCGCGCTGGACACGCGCTCCGACGCCAGGTCCAGCGGAACGGCGAAGCCTCCGCCCCACTCGTCGGTCCTCCCGAACGGGGACCATCCGGCCGACGCCGCTCGGCCCTCCTCGGCCCCGTCCGACCCCCTCCTCCTCGGCATCGCCCGACCGAGCAGGTCAGCTCTTGAAGACGTCCTTGATCTTCTCCTTGGCCTGACGGGCGTTCCCCTTGGCCTTCTCGGCGCGTCCCTCGGCGGTCATGCTCTCGTTGCCCACCGCACGACCCGTCGCCTCCTTGACCTTGCCTTTGGCCTGCTCGGCCTTGGCCCGGCCCTTCTCCGTGCCCGACATGGCTCACCACTTCCCTGGAATCGGATGAAACGGTACATGTGGCCTCTGACCGGCATTCCGTCCGCTAAACGTGAGGCCGGCGGCGGAGCGCTGCGTATCCGCACGAGCGCGGCCCGTCGCCCAACCCGGGCCTGGTGGGCGGTCATCGGCGCGCCGGCGCCCGGGCCGCCCTCGGTGGGGGATTCGGAACCCTTCCCTCAAACCGGGGCGCACCATGCAAACCCCAGTCCTCTCCGGGCCTCGTCGAGCGCCGTCCGGCGGCGTTCGACGGCGCCCGGCGGAGCGGGCATGGTGCCCCCCGCGCACTCCGGGAAGCGGAACTATGGTGTCCCACCACATACGCCCCTGACCTGCGCGTTCCTACGGTGTGGCGACACGACAACGTCCCCGTCACCCCGCTCGGAAGTGGTGCACATGGCCGCCGCAACACACGCCCCCCACGCCCCCCGGTTCCCTCAAGCGCATCGTCGCCGCGTCCCTCATCGGGACGACCATCGAGTGGTACGACTTCTTCCTCTACGGGTCGGCCGCGGCGCTGGTGTTCAACAAGCTGTTCTTCCCGGAGTCCGATCCGCTGGTCGGGACCCTGCTCTCCTTCCTCACCTACGCCGTCGGGTTCGCGGCCCGGCCGCTGGGGGCGCTCGTGTTCGGGCACTACGGTGACCGGCTCGGGCGGAAGAAGCTGCTGGTGCTGAGTCTGCTGCTGATGGGCGGGGCGACGTTCGCGATCGGGCTGTTGCCGACGCACGCGACCGTCGGGTCCGCGGCGCCGCTGCTGCTCACCGCGCTGCGGCTCGTGCAGGGCTTCGCGCTCGGCGGCGAGTGGGGCGGGGCCGTGCTGCTCGTGTCCGAGCACGGGGACGCGCGACGGCGCGGATTCTGGGCCTCGTGGCCGCAGACCGGGGCGCCGGCCGGGCAGCTGCTCGCCACCGGCGTGCTCTCCGCGCTGACCGCGCTGCTGTCGGACTCCGCGTTCCTGTCCTGGGGCTGGCGGATCCCGTTCCTGCTCTCCGGCGTGCTGGTGATCGTCGGGCTCTGGATCCGGCTCTCCGTCGACGAGTCGCCCGTCTTCAAGGCCGCGCTCGCCGCCGCCGAGCAGCGCAAGGCGGACGCCGCCGGACAGGCCGAGAAGATGCCGCTCGTCGCCGTGCTCCGGTACCACTGGCGTGACGTGCTCGTCGCCATGGGCGCCCGGATGGCCGAGAACATCAGCTACTACGTCATCACCGCCTTCATCCTCGTCTACGCCACCACCCAGGTTGGCCTCTCCAAGCAGACCGCCCTCAACGCCGTCCTCATCGGCTCCGCCGTCCACTTCGCCGTCATCCCGCTCTGGGGCGCGCTCTCCGACCGGATCGGGCGGCGGCCGGTCTACCTCGTCGGCGCCGTGGGCGTGGGGCTGTGGATGTTCCCCTTCTTCGCCCTCATCGACCAGGGGTCCTTCGGCAGCCTGCTGCTCGCCGTGACCGTCGGGCTCGTCCTGCACGGGGCCATGTACGCGCCCCAGGCCGCCTTCTTCTCCGAGATGTTCGCGACCCGCATGCGGTACTCCGGGGCCTCCATCGGCGCCCAGTTCTCCTCCGTCGCCGCCGGTGCCCCCGCCCCGCTCATCGCCACCGCGCTGCTCGCCGACTACGACAGCTCCACCCCGATCGCCCTCTACGTGATCGCGGCCGCCCTGCTCACCGTCGTCGCCGTCGGCTGCGCCCGCGAGACCCGGCACCGCGACCTCGCCGAGGTCGCCGAGGACGCGCCCGCCGCCCCGGCCGTCCGCGCCGACGCCTGAGTCCGTTCGGGACCTACAGGGCACGGGAACGGCGGAAGGGCCCCTCTCCCGAGGAGAGGGGCCCTTCCGCCGTCGTGCGGGGCGGGTCAGCGCCCGGGCTTCTCGCCCACGCACGTCACCTTGTCCCGTGGCGTGTAGTGGGTCGAGAAGGTCTGACGCTTCACCTCGGTCCCGCCGTTCTTGAAGACCCGGTCCACCGTGATGTCGAAGCCCTCCAGCGGCTCCTGGACCTCGCACTTCGGGCTCGGGTCCTTGCGCTCGGCCGGCGGCTTGACGTTGGTGCGCGGTCCCGCGACCGCCTCCACCGAGTCGTACTTCTTCGTGCCGAGGAAGCTGATCGTCACCGACTTGTCCGTCGAACTCGCCTTGATGTAGATCGGCTTGCCCGAGTCGTTGCGGAACTTCAGGTCCAGCGTGCCCCACGCGACCGTCGCCTCGCGGCCGGCCGGGTAGCGCTCGATGTAGAAGGAGTGCGCGCCGTGCTCGACCGGCTGGACACCGGCGAAGAACAGGGCGTTGTACATCGTGGTGGCCACCGCCGAGACGCCGCCGCCCGGCGCCTTCTGGTACTGGCCGTCCATGATCATCGTGCCGTCGACGAAGCCGTTGGCCTTCGTGCGCTCGCCCACCGTGCGGTTGAAGCTCCACACCTCGCCCGGCTTCACCACCGAGCCGTCGATCAGCTCGACCGCCCGGCCGATGTTGGTCGTCCGGTACGGCGCGGTCGGGAAGTTCACCGTGAACGTCGACATCTGCTCCTTGATGCCCAGCGCCGCCAGCGAGTCCGCCGTCAGCTCGGGCTGGGTCACCTTGGTCGTGACCGGAGCCGTACGGGCCGCCGGGCCCTCCTTGGTGAGCAGCGGCTCCACCGCCCGGCCGAGGGCCGTCGCCGACACCTCGCGGCCCGGGCGGCCGTCCTGCTCGACGACCACCTTGCCGTCGCGTACACCGAGCCGGGCCTCCACCGGGGCGCCGGTGAAGGCGTCCAGCGGGCGGGCCACGTCCGGGTCGCGCATCAGCGAGGCCGGGTCGAGGGCGGAGCTCAGGCGCCCGCCGGACGAGGTCACCTTCAGGTGGTCGCCCAGGGTCGCGGCGGAGATCGCGAGCCGCTTGTCGCCCGCGGTGAGCGTCACCGGGCCCGACATGGCCGGGGTCGCGACCTCCTTCATGAAGCGGGAGACCTCGGCCGCCGTCACCTTCGGCTGCGTCACGGAGACCGGCAGCACCACGGGGGCCGAGCCGCCCACCGCCGGGTACGCGCCGCGCAGCGCGTCCACCGCCGCCGCGGTGTCGAGCGCCCGCCCGTCCCGCGGCTGGGTGGCGACCGCCTTGCCGTCCTTGAACGCCACGGCGCCCTCGCGGACCGTACGGTCGTGCTCCTTCGCCGTCGCGGCGACGGCCGCCCGCGCCTTCGTGCCGTCGAAGGCGACGACCGGCTCGACGTCCCGCTCGCCCGAGGAGAAGAGGCGGCCGATCACGGTGAACGGATCGCGCGACGGGTCGGCCGCCTTGTCGGCGGTGGCGGCCACGTCCACGGTGAGTCCCGCCGCGGCGGGGTCCACGGTCGCGTCCGTGTCGCCGATACGGACCTTCAGCGGGTCCTTCCAGGCGGCGGGGGCGGCCGACGTCAGCCGGGCCGCGGCCTCGGCGCGGCTCAGCCCGCCGATGTCCACCCCGTCGACCCGGGTGCCGGCGGATATGTCGTCCCCGGCGGTGACCAGGCCGGCCACGTACAGTCCTCCGGCGACGGCCGCGACCGCGCCGGTCGCGAGCGCCGCCTTGCGTATATGGCCGCGGCGCCCCGAGGGGCCCGCGGTGGCGTGGTCGGTCGTGGAGCGGCGCACACACCCTCCCGGTGCGGTAAGGAGTCAGAGGTATCTGTACACCGTACGCGTAATCGGGCGTATCGGACTATGAGCCTGATCTCACCCACGAGCTCCCCCCGCCCTCGGCAGCCTCCGAGGCCAGGCGCCCCTAGGGTGGACCCCGTGCCCGTGCCTCCCTCCCCACCCGGACCCCAGTCCGTCGACCGCGCCCTCGCGCTGCTCGACGCCGTCGCCGACGCCGACCGGCCCGTCCCCGCGAAGGCGCTCGCGCGCACGCTCGGCTGCGCCCTGTCGACCGTCTACCACCTGACCGGCCCGCTCATCGCCCGCGGCCATCTCGTCCGCACCCCCGAGGGGTACGCCCCCGGGCCCCGGGTCCCCGCGCTCCACCGCGCCTACCAGCGGCATCACGGGCTCGGCGGCGGCGAGGCCGGCATCGGCGAGCTGCTCGGGCTGCTGCGCCGCACCTCCGGGGCCGAGGCCTACTTCACCGCCTACCGGGACGGCCGGATCACCGTCGTCGACACCACCGCCCCCGTCACCGACACCGCCCACCCCTTCGTCCCCGGCGCCGAGCCCCGCGCCCACGCCACCGCCCACGGCAAGGCCCTGCTCGCCGAGCTGCCCGCGGCCCGGCGCAGGCGCTATCTGGCCGACCACGGCATGGCCCGCTTCACCGAGCGCACCATCACCAGCCCCGCGCGCTTCGAGGCGGAACTGGCCCGGGTGCGCGAGCGCGGCTTCGCCGTCTCCGTGGGGGAGGCGGACCCCGCGTACACCTGCCTGGCCACCGTGCTCCCCGCGCGCGGCGACGGTGTCGTGCACGCCGTCTCCGTCTCCCTGCCGACCGACGGGTTCCGGCAGCGGCACGGCGCGGTCCGCGCGGCGCTCGCCCGCGCGGTCCCGCTCTTCGCGGCGGCGCTCCCCACCGGGTGATCCGACGGGGCAGCGCCCCCGCGCATCCGACCCTGCCGGAATTTCCCCGCGCATCCGACCCTGCCGGATCCCCCCGCTTTCCGACCCTGCCGGAATCCCGCCCGCCCCCGCTGGCCGTCGGCCCCGGGACGGCGCACCGTGGAGGCATGATCTTCATCGCCGTACGGTTCACCGCCCGCCCCGAGCACGCCGACACCTGGCTCGACCTCGTCGCCGACTTCACCCGAGCCACCCGCGAGGAGCCCGGGAACCTGTTCTTCGACTGGTCCCGCAGCGTCGACGACCCGCACCAGTACGTCCTCCTGGAGGCCTTCGCCGACGCCGAGGCCGGCGCCGCCCACGTGGCGTCCGCCCACTTCAAGGCCGGTCTGGAGACGATGGCCGGGGCCATCGCCGCCACCCCCGAGATCATCAACGTCGAGGTGCCGCAGCAGGGCTGGGGCGCCATGGCCGAGCTCGCCCGCTGACGCACCCCGGTCTCCCGGGCGCCGGCGCGAGATGCAGGGCCCCGCCGCACCCGGGAGACTGGACGTACTCTCCGGGCCCCCGGGCCACCAAGGGGGCGGTCGACGATGCCGCTGCGACAGCTGACCGGGCCACTGAGCCGGTGGACCCTCGTGTACGTGCTGTTCGTGGCCGGCCTCACCGTCGCCTACCTGGAAGTCCCCTCACGGCACACCGTGCTCTGGGCGCTCATCGGACTCAGCGGCGTCGCCGCCATCCTCACCGGCGTCCGGCTGCACCGGCCGGCCCACCGCTGGCCCTGGCTCGTGCTCGCCGCCGCCAACTTCACCTTCGTCGCCGGCGACACCGCGTACAACGTGCTGGAGGCCTTCTTCCACCAGAACAGGCCCTTCCCGTCCGTCGCCGACGCCTTCTACCTCGCCACCTACCCGCTCTTCGCGGTCGGCCTGTACGGCTTCATCCGGCACCGGGCCGCCGGGCGGGACCTCGCGGTGGCGCTCGACGCGCTCATCCTCACCTCCGGGCTCGCCCTGCTCTCCTGGGTCAACCTGATCACCCCGCTCGCCACCTCCCCGGACATGACCTGGGTCGAGCGGGCGATCTCCGTCGCCTACCCCCTCGGCGACGTCCTGATGCTGGCGATGCTCGCCCGCCTCCTGGTCCCCGGCGGACTGCGCTCCCGCGCCGTACAGCTGCTCACCCTCGGCACCTGCGGCATCCTCTTCTCCGACGTCGTCTACGGGATGCAGCAGATGGAGGGCACCTGGCAGGTCGGCACCCCCTGGGACATCGGCTGGGTGGTCTTCTTCACCGCCTGGGGCCTCGCCGCCCTGCACCCCTCCATGACCGGCCTCACCGAGCCCGCGCCCGCACCGGCGCCCGGGATCGCCGAACGGCGCCTGCTCCTGCTCGCCGCCGCCTCCCTCATCGCCCCGGTCCTGCTGCTCTTCCAGTCGCTGCGCCGGGACCCCGAACGGGACGTCGGCGTCATCGCGATCTTCTCCGCGATCATGTTCCTGCTGGTCCTCGGCCGGCTCTGGGGCATGATGTCCGACCACCGCAGGGCCGAGGCCCGCGAACGCAGCCTGCGGGTCGCCGCCGCCTCCCTGGTCGCCGCCCTGGGCCCCCGCGAGGTCGCCGCTGCCGTCGAGACCGCGTCCGCCACCCTCTTCGGCGCCGGCACCCCGCACCGCACGATGCTGCTCGCCCGGGACCGGCGCGGCCGGCTCGCCGCCGTGCCCACCGCGAGCCACCCGTGGAACATCCAGGTCGCCGGGATCACCGGCCCCCCACGGCACCCCCTGGCCCGAGCTCCTCGCCGACGGCCGGCGCCTGCTGCCCGCCGCCCGGCTCGACCCGGCCCTCGCCGCCGCGGCCGACCCCGAGGACCACGTCCTGGTCTGCCCGCTCGCCCTCCAGGCCCCGGCCGCGGGCGAACCGCTGCTCGGCGCGCTCCTCTTCGCCGGCACGGACAAGAAGCTCTCCGAGATCGCCGGCCCCGCCCAGTCCCTCGCCTCCCAGGCGGCCCTCGCCCTGGAACGCTTCGGGCTCAGCGAGGAGGTCAACCGCCGCACCAGCGAGGCCTACTTCCGCACCCTCGTGCACAACACCTCGGACGTCATCCTCATCGTCGACGACGACGACACCGTCCGGTACGCCAGCCCCTCCGCCGAGTCGATGTTCGGGCACTCCCTGCTGCCCGGCACCCCGCTCACCGAACTCCTCGCCCCCGGCGACGCCCAGAGCGCCCTGCGCATCCTCGCCGACGTCCGCGCGCGCGGCGACGTCGACGCCCGCGACGACTGGAAGCTGCTGCACGGCGGCGCCGCCGACCTCGAGGTCGAGGTCCGCTGCAGCAACCTGCGCAACGAGGCCACCGTCCACGGCCTGGTCCTGACCCTCCGGGACGTCACCGAGCAGCGCAAACTGGAACGCGAGCTCACCCACCGCGCCTTCCACGACTCGCTCACCGGCCTGCCCAACCGGGTGCTGCTCCTGGAGCGCATCGAGCGCGCCCTGCTGCGCGGCCGCCGCGAATCGACCCTGACCTGCATGCTCTTCGTGGACCTGGACGACTTCAAGGTCGTCAACGACACCATGGGCCACTCCGTCGGCGACGAACTCCTCGTCGCCGTCGCCCGCCGCCTCAGCTCCGTGCTCCGGCTCACCGACACCGCCGCCCGGCTCGGCGGCGACGAGTTCGCCGTCCTCATCGAGGGCGCCCGCGAACCCGGCGACGCCGAGGCCCTCGCCGCGGAGATCGTGCACACCCTCAGCCAGCCCTTCCACCTCACCGACGGCGCCGTCTCCGTCTCCACCAGCGTCGGCGTCGCCACCGTCCTCGACAGCGCCCACGCCGAGGAACTCCTCGGCCACGCCGACCTCGCCCTGTACGCGGCGAAGGCGGCCGGCAAGAAGCGCTGGCGCCGTTTCCGGCCCGAGCTGCACTCCCGTCTCGTCGCCCGCCACGAGCTCCAGGCCGGCATGGACACCGCCCTCGCCGACCACGCCTTCGCCCTGCGCTACCAGCCCATCGTCCACGTCGAGGACGGCGCCCTGGCCGGCTTCGAAGCGCTGATCCGCTGGCCGCACGCCCGCCGCGGCATGGTCCCGCCGGACCAGTTCATCACCCTCGCCGAGGAGAGCGGGCACATCATGCCGCTCGGCGCCTGGGTCCTCGACCACGCGGCCAGGGACACCTCCCGCTGGCAGCGCTCCCGCCCCCGCACGCCGCCGCTGCGGGTCAACGTCAACGTCTCCGCCCGCCAGTTCCGCGACCCCGGGCTGCTCGACGTGGTCCGGCGCACCCTGCGGTCCTCCGGGCTCGCCGCGGACTCCCTCGTCCTGGAGCTGACCGAGAGCGTCCTGATGCGCGGGGACGAGCAGATCGGCACCACCATGCGGGCCCTGAAGGACCTCGGGGTCTCCATCGCCATCGACGACTTCGGCACCGGCTTCTCCTCGCTCAGCTATCTGCGCGAGTTCCCCATCGACGTCCTCAAGGTCGACAAGTCGTTCATCGACGACCTCACCACCGACCGGCAGCAGGTCGCCCTCGTCGAGGGCATCGTGCGCATCGCCGACGTCCTCGGGCTCCAGGTCGTCGCCGAGGGCATCGAGAACGAGGACCAGCGGGCCCTCCTCGCCGACATGGGCTGCCGCTACGGACAGGGCTTCCTCTTCGCCCGCCCGATGACCGCCCACCAGGCCGAGGCCTTCCTGCACCGCGCCCCCGAACCGGCCGCTGCCGGCGCCCGGGGACTCACGTCCACCCCCGCCCGCACCCCCGCCCGCGATTCCGTCCCCGCCGGTACGTCCCTCCCGCCCCGCCCGCCCCTCCCGCCCGGAGCCGCCCGCGCGTCCGCCCCGGAGCGCCCGCCCGCCCGCGCCCACCACGGGACCGGACCGCGTCACCGCCCCGACGCCCGCTGGCACGACCTGGAACGGCTCAAGCGCACCAGCCCCATGTGCGACGCCGTCATCGACGAGGTCGACGGCCGCCGGCTCCGCGTCGGCGACCACTGGCTCGTCGACTTCGCCTCCTGCAACTACCTCGGCTTCGACCTCGACCCCGAGATCATGGCCGCCATCGACCCCCAGGTGCGCAGCTGGGGCACCCACCCCAGCTGGTCCCGGCTCATCGGCAGCCCCCGCCTCTACCCCCTGATCGAGGACCGGCTCACCGCCCTGCTCGGCGCCCCCGACACCCTGCTGCTGCCCACGATCACCCTCATCCACCAGTCGGTCGTGCCGCTGCTCGCCGGCGGCGGCCGGATCTTCGTCGAGGCCCAGGCGCACCGCACGCTCTACGACGCCTGCGTGGTGGCCCGCGGCCAGGGCGCCGAGGTGCACCGTTTCCGGGCCGACCGGCCGTGGGAGCTCGACGCGATGCTGCGCGCGGCGCCCGGCGGCGGCCCCCGGCTGGTCTGCATGGACGGCGTCGACAGCATGACCGGCAACTACCCCGACCTGCCCGGCATCGCCCGGATCTGCCGCGACCACGGCGCCCTGCTGTACGTCGACGACGCCCACGGCTTCGGCGTCATCGGCGAACGCACCCCCGGGGAGAGCAGCCCCTACGGGGCCCGCGGCAACGGCATCGTGCGCCACCTCGGCGAGAGTTACGACGGCATCGTCCTGGTGGGCGGCTTCTCCAAGGCGTACTCCTCCCTGCTGGCCTTCCTCGCCGTGCCCCGCCGCCTCAAGGAGCACCTCAAGGTGGCCGCCGCCCCCTACCTCTACTCCGGCCCCTCGCCGACCGCCTCGCTCGCCACCGCCCTGGCCGGGCTCCAGGTCAACGACGAGCGAGGCGACGCGCTCCGCGCCGACCTGCACCGCAGGACCGCGAGGGTCCTCGGCCACGTACGCGGCCTGGGCATCGCCACCCCCAACACCGACGGCCTGCCCATCGTCGAGATCCCGCTCGCCGACCCGGACGACCTCGCCGCCGTCGCCGCCTTCCTCTGGGAACGCGGCATCTACGTCACCCTCGCCGGCTATCCGCTGGTGCCCCGGGACCGGGTCGGCTTCCGCATCCAGATCACCGCCGCCAACACCGACGAGGAGATCGACCAGCTCGACGACGCGCTCACCGCCCTCGCGCAGCGCTTCCCGCTCCAGCACCACGCGGCCGTCCGCCCCGGAGCGGTCCGGGCCGGACAGCGCCCGGAGTCCTGATGCCGACGGCCCGCCGTCCGGCCCGCGGCCCCACCGTCCGCCGCAACCGCGACGCGGACTGGAACGCCTGGCCCGTCGACGCCTACCTCGCCGAGAACTACCGCCGGATGCACCCCTGCGACATCGGCGTCATCCACCACCACTCCGCGTTCTACCGGACGTCGGCCCCCGGCTCCGTCGCCCGCTCCCTCGAACTCGGCGCCGGGCCCAACCTCTACCCGCTGATGCTCGCCGCGGGCACCGCCCGCCGCATCGACGCCCTCGAACCCGGCTCCGCCGGCCGCGACTACCTCAGGCGGCAGCTGGAGCACGGCCCCGAGGACAGCTGGCAGCCCTTCTACGCCCTGTGCCGGGCCCTCGACCCCACGCTCCCCGCCACCCTGCCCGAGGCCCTCGCCCGGGTCCGGGTCGTCGCCGGGGGCGCCGGGGACCTCCCCGACGGCGCCTACGACACGGCCTCGATGAACTTCGTCGCCGAGAGCGTCACCGAGGACTTCGGCGAGTTCACCTCCCTGTGCGAGGCCTTCGTCCACGCGGTCCGCCCCGGCGGGCGGCTCGTGGCCTCCTTCATGGAGCGCATGCCCAGCTACCGCATCGGCGGCGGCCCGGTCTGGCCCGCCTGCCCCGTCGACGAGACCGCCCTGCGCGCCGTGTTCGCCCCGCGCACCACCGGGCTGCGGATCTCCCGGCTGGCCAAGGACCGCACCCTGCCCGAGTACGGGGACACCGGCGTCCTCCTCCTGACCGCCGAGCGGCCCGCGCCCTGACCCACCGGGCCGTCCTGCCCACCGGGCCGTCCTGCCCACCGGGCCGTCAGCTCCCGTCGAGTGGGATCCCGCGGCCGGCCGCCAACTCGGCAACACCCCACAGGCGTTGAGCCATGTCGCCCTGGTCGACACGGCCTTCACCCTGGACGGGACGCGGCGGCGCGAACGCAACGGCGGACGGCGCACGGCTGTGGCATGATCGCGCCGACAGCGGGACCACCGGGCTGGGGGCACGTCATGAGCTCGTATCTGGGCATACCGAGCGTCGTACTCGGAATCCTTCTCCTGATCAGCGGGATCGCCGCGATCCGCACGGGCTGGACGTTCCGCCGGCAGCGGCGTCACATCCAGCGTCCCGCGGTGTTCGGCTGGGCGCAGATCATGATGGCCACGGCCCTCTTCGTCCAGGCCGCCTCGCTCCTGTCCGACGACACCGCGGTCCGCTCGACCGTCTCCCTCGCCGGCATGGGCCTCCTCCTCGCCGGCCTGCTCGTCTCCGTCGTCGCCCAGATGTCGAAGCGCACCCCCTGACGCCCGGCGCCCCGCCGCGTGTCGTTCGGGTGCCTCCAGCGGGCGGTCCCGCCCGTGCCGGGGTCGAATCGAGGCATGGCACCCTTCGACAGGCCCCGTACCGGCGGCTCCCCGAGGAGCGTCGCGACGGCCGGTGACACCTGGTGGTACGCCGCCGTCGCCGCCGAGGCCGCCGGATCGTTCAGCGCCCGCATCCGCATACGCATGCGGCGCGCCTGCCTCGCCGCCGTCCTCCTGCTCACCGTCGCCTACGCGGGTCTCGTCCTCACCGCGACCGGCAGACGCTGGGGGGACGCCGCGCTCGCCGGGCGGCTCGCCGACCCCGCCGTCGCCCAGTTCCTCCGCGAGCACCCCTCGCTCCGCGGCCTCGGCACCCTCTCCCTGGTCCTCGCCCCTCTGCTGCTCGCCGGCGTCGGCGCGCTGCGCCGGCGGTACGCCCTGACCGGCGCCGCCCTCGGCACCGTGGCCGCCGCCCTGGTCGCCGCCGAGCTCCTCCAGCGGTACGCGCCCGGCCCGCACCTCGTCGACGCCTCGGGCGCCGTCGTGCGGAGCGGCTTCCCGAGCAGTACCTCGGTGCTCGCCGCCGGCACCGCCCTCGGCCTCGTCCTGGTCGTGCCGCACCGGCTGCGGGCGGTCGTCGTGGGCCTCGCCGCCCTGTGGGCCGCCGCCCTCGGCGCGTACGGCATCGCCTCCGGGCGGCTCCGGCCCGGCGACGTGATCGCCGCCGACCTGCTGGTGCTCGCCGGCTTCGCCGCGGTCGTCGCCCTCCTCGCCCGCAAGGGCAAGATCCGCCCCGCTCCCCGGCGCCGCCTGCCCCCGCAGCGGCTCCTCGTCGCCGTCCCGCTCGTCCTGGTCGCCGCCGCCGGGCTCGCCACCGGGGCGTACCTGCTGCTCTCCTGCCTGCCGGGTCCCGGCCCGCTCCCCGCCGACCTGGCCCGGACCGCCCATCGCTGCGGCCAGGCCCTCGCCGCGGGCACCGGCGCGGGCGTCGCCGCCCTGCTGCTCGGCCTGCTGCGCCACGTCGACCTGGACCCGGGGCCCGCCCCGTACCGGCTCGCGAGTCCGGTTCCGGAGGACCCCTTTCCCGAGGACCCCGATCACGAGATATCTTGATGTCGAGCAATCTCGCAGACGCAGACGTGGAGCGGAGCACACCCGGTGACTGACTCGACCATCATCTACACGCACACTGACGAGGCGCCCGCCCTGGCGACGTACTCGTTCCTGCCCGTGATCCAGGCGTACGCCTCGACGGCCGGGATCAACGTCGAGACGCGTGACATCTCCCTGGCCGGGCGCATCATCGCCAGCTTCCCCGAGCGGCTCGAAGAGGGCCAGCGCATCGCGGACGCCCTCGCCGAGCTCGGTGAGCTCGCCAAGACGCCCGAGGCCAACATCATCAAGCTGCCGAACGTCTCGGCCTCGATCCCGCAGCTCAAGGCCGCGATCGCGGAGCTCCAGGAGCAGGGCTACGCCCTCCCGGACTACCCGGACGACCCGCAGAGCGACGAGGACAAGGACGTCCGCGCCCGCTACGACAAGATCAAGGGCAGCGCCGTCAACCCGGTCCTGCGCGAGGGCAACTCGGACCGCCGCGCGCCCGGCGCCGTGAAGAACTACGCCAAGACCCACCCGCACCGCATGGGCGCCTGGACCCCCGAGTCCAAGACCAACGTGGCGACCATGGGCGAGAACGACTTCCGCTCCACCGAGAAGTCCGCCACCATCGCCGAGGCCGGTGCCCTGCGCATCGAGCACGTCGCCGCCGACGGCACCGTCACCGTGCTCCGCGAGTCCGTCCCGGTCCTCGCCGGCGAGGTCGTCGACGCCTCCGTCATGCGCGTCGAGGCCCTGCGCACCTTCCTCTCCGAGCAGGTCGCCCGCGCCAAGGCCGAGGACGTGCTCTTCTCCGTGCACCTCAAGGCCACGATGATGAAGGTCTCCGACCCGATCGTCTTCGGCCACGTCGTGCGCGCCTTCTTCCCGCAGACCTTCGCCAAGTACGGAGAGGTCCTGGCCGGCGCCGGCCTGTCCGCCAACGACGGCCTCGGCACCGTGCTCAAGGGCCTGGAGTCCATCCCGCACGGCCTCGGCGAGGAGATCAAGGCCTCCTTCGACGCCGAGCTGGCCGAGGGTCCGGCCCTCGCCATGGTCGACTCCGACAAGGGCATCACCAACCTGCACGTGCCGTCCGACGTCATCGTCGACGCCTCGATGCCGGCCATGATCCGCACCTCCGGCCACATGTGGGGCCCGGACGGCCAGGAGGCCGACACCCTCGCCGTCCTCCCGGACAGCTCCTACTCCGGCGTCTACCAGGCCGTGATCGAGGACTGCCGCGCCCACGGCGCCTTCGACCCGTCGACCATGGGCTCCGTCCCGAACGTCGGCCTCATGGCGCAGAAGGCCGAGGAGTACGGCTCCCACGACAAGACCTTCGAGATCGCCGCGGCCGGCACCGTCCGCCTCGTCGACGCCTCCGGCGCCACCGTGCTGGAGCAGGAGGTCGCCGAGGGCGACATCTTCCGCGCCTGCCAGACCAAGGACCTGCCGATCCAGGACTGGGTCAAGCTTGCCGTCACCCGCGCCCGCGCCACCGGCGCCCCGGCCGTCTTCTGGCTGGACGAGACCCGCGCCCACGACGCGCAGCTGATCGCCAAGGTCGACGCCTACCTGCCGGAGCACGACACCGAGGGCCTGGAGATCAAGGTCCTGTCCCCGGTCGAGGCCACGAAGTTCTCCCTGGAGCGCATCCGCCGCGGCGAGGACACCATCTCGGTCACCGGCAACGTCCTCCGTGACTACCTGACCGACCTCTTCCCGATCCTGGAGCTGGGCACCAGCGCCAAGATGCTCTCCGTGGTCCCGCTGATGGCGGGCGGCGGCCTGTTCGAGACGGGCGCCGGCGGCTCCGCCCCGAAGCACGTCCAGCAGCTCGTCAAGGAGAACTACCTCCGCTGGGACAGCCTCGGCGAGTTCTTCGCCCTGGCCGCCTCCTTCGAGCACCTGTCGGCCACCACGGGCAACGCCCGCGCCCAGATCCTGGCCGACACCCTCGACCGCGCGACCGGCACCTTCCTCAACGAGGACAAGTCGCCGACCCGTCGCCTCGGCGGCATCGACAACCGCGGCAGCCACTTCTACCTGGCCCTGTACTGGGCCCAGGAGCTGGCGCGCCAGACCGAGGACGCGGAGCTCGCCAAGGCCTTCGCGCCGCTGGCCGAGACCCTCGCGTCCAACGAGCAGAAGATCGTCGACGAGCTGGTCGCCGTCCAGGGCTCTCCCGCGGAGATCGGCGGCTACTACCAGCCCGACCCGGCCAAGGCCGCGGCCGTGATGCGCCCGTCCGCGACCTTCAACGAGGCCGTCGCCACCCTCGCCTGATCAGCGAGGACCCGACGCGGGACCAGGGCCGCCCCGGCCGGACATCCGTCCGGCCGGGGCGGTCGCGTCGGTGGCGCATCCGCCGTCCGGGTGTGAGTCTGGATGGATGAGCTGGGCATCATGGACGACCGCCGGTGTCTACACCGGGCGGGGCGGGGTGCTGACCGTCGAGGCCGGTGTGCTCACGGGCGACCTGACCGTGCACACCACCTACATCGACGCCGAGGCACGTGTGGCCGTGCAGTACAGCGGCGCATCCGACTGGTTCACCATGTCGGGCAGTCCGGTTCCCTGCGGATCGGAGGAGGAGAGCCGCGACCTGCACGACGCCGTCGTCGCGGCGGTACGGGAAGGGGGCGGGGCGACGGTGCCGACCCTGCCGCACCTCTCGGGGTAGCGGTCCCCCCCGGGACACCCACGCCGGAGATTCCCGGAAAAGTGTTGTCCGGGCCGCTCCCCGCGGTCTCCTGACGACGGCCCGCACCGGGCGGACACCGTCACCGGGGACGAGGGAGCAACAGGACATGAACAGCGTCGAGCACCGCACCGCCGAGCTCGTCGAGGCGGCGCGGGCCGGTGACGCGCGCGCCGGTGACGATCTCGTACGGGCCTACCTCCCGCTCGTCTACAACATCGTCGGCCGCGCCCTCGACGGCCACGCCGACGTGGACGACCTCGTCCAGGACACGATGATCCGCGCCCTCGACGGCCTCCCGGCCCTGCGCGATCCCGCGCGCTTCCGCTCCTGGATCGTCGCCATCGCGATGAACCGGATACGGCGCCGCTGGCGCGAACGCCAGCAGGCGCCCCAGCCCGGCCTCGACGGGGCCGCGGCCCTCGCCGACCCGGCCGGCGACTTCACCGAGCTCGCCATCCTGCGCCTCGGCCTGACCGGCCAGCGCCGCGAGGTGGCCGAGGCGACCCGCTGGCTCGACGAGGAGGACCGCGAGCTCCTCTCCCTGTGGTGGCTGGAGGCCGCCGGCGAGCTGAGCCGCGCCGAACTCGCCGCCGCCCTCGACCTGCCGCCCCGGCACGCCGCCGTCCGCGTCCAGCGCATGAAGGCCCGCCTGGAGACCGGCCGCACCGTCGTCCGCGCCCTCGCCGCGGCACCGCCCTGCCCCACGCTCGCCGAGACCACCGCCGGCTGGGACGGCCACCCCTCCCCGCTCTGGCGCAAACGTCTCGCCCGCCACCTCGACACCTGCCCCCACTGCGCCCCGACCCGCACGGGCCTCGCCCCGGCCGAAGGGCTCCTGGTGGGCTTCGGCCTGGTGCCGCCGCTGCTCGTCTGGGCCGGGCGGGGCGGGACCGGGGCGATGGAGACGGCGGGGTGGGCCGCCGGGGAGGGCCCCGAGGCCGGATCCGCCGTCCAGGATCCCGGAGTCGGTTCCGCCGCGGGTGACGGGGGATCCCCTGTCCAGGATCCGGGAACCACGCCTCAGGACGGCACCGGATCCGCCGTCCCGGACGGCGCGTCCACCCTCCCGCCCCGCCCCCTCTGGCCCGCGGCCACCGCCGCCCTCGCCGTCCTCGGCGCCGTCCTCCTCCTCGTGCCCGGCGCCCCCGGTCCGCGCGCGGAGCTGCGCACCCTCGCACCCCCGCCCCCGGTGCAGGCGCCCCCGACCGTCACGCCCACCACGACCCCGCCGCCCACGCCACGCCCGACGCCGAGCCCCAGCCGGACCCGGAAGCCGCGCCCCAGCGTGGAGGAGCGGGTGAACGCGCTGGTCAACGCCCACCGGGCCGAGGCGGGGTGCGGACCGCTCCGGGCCGATCCGAAGCTCTCGGCCGCGGCGCGCGCCTACGGACGGGACATGGTGGACCGCGGCTACTACGGGCACACGACCCCGGAGGGCACCGACGCCGGGAACCGCTTCGAGACCGTCGGGTACTCCTGGAGCGCCTGGGCCGAGAACCTCGCCCGGGGGCAGCGCGACCCGGCGGCCGTCGTCGCCGACTGGATGGCCGACCCCCCGCACCGCAGCAACCTGCTCGACTGCCGCTACCGGGACACCGGCGTCGCCGCCGTGAGCGGGCCCGACGGCACGATCTGGGTGCAGGAGCTCGCCACGCCCCTGGGCTGAGGGGCCCGGCGGACGGCCCTCACGGGGAGGCGAAGTCCTGCACCCACCACGGGCCGTTGTCCGTGAGGCTCACCCCGACGCCGACCTCCTTGAACGCGCAGTTGAGGATGTTCTTCCGGTGCCCCTCGCTGTTCATCCAGCCCTCGACCGCCTCCGCGGCCGTGTGCGGACCGCGGAAGATGTTCTCGCCCCAGGCCGACCAGTCGTACCCCGCCGCGGTGATCCGGTCGCCCGGGGTGCGCCCCTCCGGGGTGGTGTGGTCGTAGTAGTCGCGGGCGGCCATGTCGTCGGCGTGCTTCTGCGCCGCCCGCCGCAGCTTGGCGTCGGACCGGAGCGGATCGCACCCGGCCTTCCGGCGCTCGGCGTTGGCGAGGGCGAGGACCTGGTCGACGTACTGCGCGGCCGTCGCCGCCGCGGGAGCCGCCTTCGCCGCCACCGGCGCCACCGCGCGAGGCGCGCGCTCAGCGGACCGCGAGGCCGGGTCGGCGGAGGTCCGCCCGGCCGGGTCCGGCGAGGTCTCCACGGCGCCGGGGGACGACGTGGCGGCCTGCGCGGCCGGCCCGGCGGCGGACGTCCCGGTCACGACCGCGGCCGCGCCCGCGTCCCGGGCGGAGGCGGGCGCCGCGCCGGCGGCCGTTCCCGGGCCGTCCGCCGCCGGAGCCACGGGCAGCGGGGCCAGGGCCCCGGCCGCGGCCGCACGGGCGCCCGCGTCGGCCGGCGTGCCGAGCGTCGCCACGTACAGCGCGGTCGCGACCGTCAGCGCCGCCGCGACCGCCCCGGCCGTCATCGCCGCGCGTCCCCCGGGAGCTCCCGGGCGGCCGCGGCGCCGGGTGTCCCTGCGGTGCCGGCCGACGGTGCCCCGCCCGGGCGGCCGGCCAGGGCGATCGTCCGTGCCACCTGCGTCGTACGCGTCGTGCTGCATGGGCTCCGCTCTCTGTTCGGGGCCGCCGGACGGTCCGGCACTCGGGAGAGCCACCGGGGCGACGGCGATAACACTTTCCGGCCCCGGACAGCGCGACACTCCTCGTCAATCTTGTGCGTCAACCTCGTGCGGGACCACTGCGACCGGGCAGGGGGCGAGGTGCAGTGCCGCGTGCGCCACCGAACCGATCCGTGAGCCGAGCGCCCCGCGCCGGGCCCGCCGCCCCACCACGAGCAGCTGCGCGGCGCCCGAACCCGACAGCAGCACCTGCCCCGCGCTGCCCAGTTCCACGTGTTCGGTCACCGGGACGTCGGGGTACCGCTCCCGCCAGGGGGCGAGCGCCTCGCGCAGCGCCTTCTCCTCGTACGGCACGAGCCCGCCGGCCTCGTCGGCGAGCCGCAGCGAGGCCGGGCTGTACGCGAGGAGCGGCGGGAGGCTCCAGGCCCGCACCGCCCTGACGGCCGCCCCGCGGGCCGCGGCCGTCTCGAAGGCGAACCGCAGCGCGGGCGCGCTGTCCTCGGGGCCGCCCTGCTGGCCGACCAGGATCTCCCCGGCGGGCGGTTCGGCCGGGGCGCCGTCGCGGGAGCGGACCGCGACGACCGGGCACCGCGCGGCGGCGATGACCTGCTGCCCGTACGAGCCGAGGAGGTAGCCGGTGACGGCGCCGTGCCCGCGCGAGCCCAGGACGAGCAGGTCGGCCTCGCGGGAGGTGTCGAGCAGCGCGGCGACCGGGGTGTCGCCGATGACCTGGGCGGTCAGCGCGAGTTCCGGGTGGCGTTCCGCGACCGCCGCCTCGGCCTCCCGGAGCACGCCCTGGGCGGCCTGCTGCTGGGTCGCCGGGTCCTGGAGGAGCGGCAGGTCGAGCGGCTCCCAGCGCCAGGCGTGCACCAGCCGGAGCGGCAGCCCCCGGTGCAGCGCCTCGCGGGCGGCCCAGTCCGCCGCGGCCAGGCTCTCGGGGGAGCCGTCCACTCCCGCGACGATCTCACGACTCATCAGGCTGCCTCCGTCGGCTCGGCGTCGGGCCGGCCGGGTGGCCGGCCCTCGGTCTCCAGCTTGGGCCCATCGGCCGTCCGGGGAGAGGGCCGGAGGTCCCGGAACCGCCCGCCGTCCGGCCCTGATCCGGCCCTCGGCGGCCGGCCCTTCCGCCGCCACGCGTGAGGCCGTGCCCTCCGGATCGTGCCGGGCCGAAAGACGGGGCCTAGGCCAGCAGGGTGAGCCGGGCGTGGGTGCCGTTGAGGTAGTGGTCGCCGATGTCCCGCAGCCGGTGGTCCGGCGAGACCGAGGCCGTGAGGGCCCGGACGTTGCGCCAGAAGCGGTCGAAACCCTGGCCGCCGGCGTGTGGGCGGGCCGCGGTCGCCGGCTCGACCAGTTCGAGGATGCGGGTGGTGATCTCCACCGCGGCCCGGTTGGTGACCGTCTCGGCCGCCGCGACCAGCACCGCGATGTCCGCGAGGTCCTCGACGCCGAGGGCCCGCTCCTCGACCAGACCGTGGGCGAGGGCGTCCGTGGCCCGCTCGACCACCGCGGCGGCGGCGTGCGCGGCCGTCGCCAACTCCCCGTAGGCCAGGAGGAGGTACGGGTCGTCCCCCGGTCCGCCGCCGGTGAAGCCCACCGGGCCCGGGGCCGGGAACCCGGCGGCGCCCGAGAGCCCCGGGATCCCCGTGCGGCCGGCGGGTCCCGGACGGCCGTCGGTGCCCGTGGCGGCGAAGTCCGCCGCGAAGCCGTTCGCGAAGTCCGTCGCGAACGCGGCCCGCCCCCGGGCCCCTTCGGCGGGTGGCGGCGCGGCCTGGGTGGCGCGGCTGATGTCGCGGGCCTCGGCGAGCGCGCCCTCGGCGATGCCGAGCCCCACGTGGACCAGGAGCAGCCGCAGCGCGAGGGGTGCGAGGGTCGAGTACGGGGCGACGGCGTGCTCGTCCTGGGGGAGCGCGCCGAGCACCTGGCCCGCCGCGACCGGCACCTGGTCGAAGGTGACCGTGCCGGCGCCCGCGAGGCGCTGGCCGACGCGTTCGGCGCCCGCGTCGGTGAACACGGCCGGGTGGGCCGGGTCGACCAGGACGACGAGCAGGTCGCCCGTCTCCGTACAGCGGGCGCCGACGACCAGCCGGTCGGCGACGGTGACGCCGGAGGCGAAGGCGCGCCGCCCGTCGAGGACGTAGGCGCCGCCGCCGGCCGGTGTCAGGGTGAGCCCGGCCGGCGCGTGGTCCACGCGCGGCGGCTCGACGGCCCCGGCGAGCAGCCAGCGCTCGTCGGCGGTCCGGGTGTCGAGGTCGAGAGGTCCCGCGGCGGGGCCGAGGAACCGCGAGGTCCAGGACAGCACGCAGTGGTGGGCGAGGAGTTCGCCGATCGAGCCGTCGGCGGCGGAGATCTCCCGGACCACCCCGCAGGCGGTGCGCCAGTCGGCGCCGCGGCCGCTCGGTCCCGGCGCGGTGAGCAGGGCGGGCAGGCCCGCCTCCTGGAGCCGGGCCACCTCGTCGAAGGGTGCCTTGCCGGCACGGTCCCTGGTCAGGGCGTCCACGGCGAGGTCGTCGGCGAGCTCTCTGGTGACGCGGGGCCAGATCTCGTCGTCGGCCGGGCGTTCGGCCGGCGCGGAGGTGGGCCGTATCGCGGTCTTCTTCGGCGTTCTCACGTCACCTCACATGATCCCTAGTATCCCCACTGGAATAGTAGGGATAGTGGCAGAGGGGCCGCCCGGGCCCCAAGGGGCGTCCGCATCGCGGACAACGACATCTTGAAAGGTGGAACGGAGGGTGGCTGACCAGCGGCGGCGTGAGCGGCCGGACGGTTACGGATTGGTCCAGGCGTCCGGGTCCTCGGCGAGCGCCACGACCTCGGGCGGCAGCTTCGCCGAGGCCAGCTCCGCCAGCGACACCCCGTCGAGCACGTTGCGCACGTTCGCCCGCAGCGCCACCCAGAGGGTCAGCAGCGACTCGGCGGGACCGGTGTACGACAGCTCCGGCGGGCGCACCCCGCGCACGGAGACCAGCGGGCCCTCCACGCAGCGGATCACGTCCGCGACCGAGATCTCCCCGGCCGGCTTCGCCAGCCAGTAGCCGCCGTTGCCGCCGCGCTGGCTCTGCACCAGGCCGCCCTTGCGCATGTCGCCGAGGATGCCTTCGAGGAACTTGTGGGAGATCCCCTGGCAGTCGGCGATGGCCTCGGCCTTCAGCGGCCCGGTGTCCTGGGCCGCGGCGAGCTGGAGGGCGGCCCGCACCGCGTAGTCGGCCCTGGCTGAAATGCGCATACGAGCATTATTCCGCACCCTTGACGGGGGGCGCGGACGATCCCACACTCGTGGACGGGAAACCGAGCGGACAGGTAGGGAATCATGGGAGCCACGGACGCGGCGGACAGGGCACACGCCGCCCGCCTGCCCCGCTCCCTGCCGCTGACCTCCCGCCGCCACATCGACCTGCTGCGGGTCTGCAGCGCGGCGTAGCGCCCGTTCGGCGGACCGCCACCGGTGGACCACCGTCACCCGGGCCGAGCAGAGCCGCCCGCCCGGGATCCCGGACGCCGCCCCGTACCGCACCGCCGCGCCCCGCACCGGCCGTCACCGGCCACCGCTCGGCACTTCCGCACCTTCAGCAGCTCCAGCAGCTCCAGTGCCCTGACTCCTTCCCGTACCTCTGCTGCCTCCGGGCGCGCGCCGACACCGTCGTGCGCCACCGCGACCCAGCACCGAGCACCCCAGGGAGAAGCATGTCCGTCATCCCCACCACCGCCCCGTCCGCCCTCGACTCCGGCCTTCCCTCCGTCGTCCCGTCGATCGTGCCCGCCACCGCCACCCCGGCCTTCCGCGGCCGGATCGGCCGCGACGTGCGCAGCGGCCACTACGCCGTGCCGCACCGCTACCGGCTCCATCTGGCACCCGCCGACCCCAGTTGTCTGGGCATCGCCGTGACCCACAGCCTCCTGGGCCTCGACGGGACGCTGCCGCTGACCGTCCTGCCCGCCACCCCCGACACCGCCGACGGCGGCTACGCCGCCCTGCGCCCCCTGTACGAGGCCAGCGCCCACCAGTACACGGGACCCGCCGCCGCGCCCGTCCTCAGCGACGACTGGACCGGCCGCATCGTCTCCACACACGTGCCCGACATCCTGCGCGACCTCGCCCTGCGCTTCCGCGGCGACGGACCCGAACTCCTCCCCGAGGCCGACCAGGACGAGATCCGCGCCGTCGCCGACCTGTGCGCGCGCAGCGTGCACGCCGCCGCCCAGCGGGCCGGCGAGCTCGGCCTCGACGACCAGGCCGCCCACCACGATCCGCTCACCGTGCTCTTCGCCGCGCTCGGCTCCCTCGAACGACGGCTCGCCCGGAACCCGTACGTCCTCGGCGACGCGCCCACCGCCGCCGACGTCACCGTCTGGGTGACCCTCGTCCAGCTCGACACCGTCCACCGCTGGCACCTCGACGCCGCCGCCATGGACCGGGTCGCCGGACACCCCGCGCTCTGGGCCTACGCCCAACGGCTCGCCGCACTCCCCGCGTTCGGCCGCCACCTCGACATCGACGCCGTCCTCGCCCACCACCGCGCCCACTGCCGGGGCCGGGAGGCGGCCGGCGCCGCCATGCGCATCGTCGACTGGGGCTGACGGATCCGTACGCCGGACCGGTGACGGCCGGTCCGGTGACACCGCGGTCAGGCCGCGGAACGCCGGCCCGCGAGCGGCTCCGTGGCGTCACCGGCGCCGGTGCGGACCCCGCGCAGGAACGCCTCCAGGGCCTCGACCGAGGTCCTGGACGGCGCCCACTCCAGCTCCCTCCGGGCCCGGTCGGTGGCCAGCAGCGGCAGCCGCAGCACCGCGTCGAAGAGGCCGGGCGACGACGGGGCGACCCGCAGCCGCCAGGCCGTCGCGAGCGCGCCGCGCACCGCGGCGTTCGGCACCTTCACCGGGCGGGCGTCGAGCAGCCCGGCGAGCGTCCCGGCGTCGACCACCGGACCGGCCGCCAGGTTGAACGCGCCCCGCACGTCCCGCAGCAGCGCGCGCCGGTAGGCATCGGCCGCGTCATCGGTGTGCAAGGCCTGGAACCGCAGGCCGGACAGCTCCGGCACCAGCGGGAGCAGGTCCGGCCGGAAGAGCCGGCCGGGGAGGAAGCGCCCCGCGAAGATCCGCCGCTGCTCGCTCGCCGACTCCTCCTTGAACTGGAATCCGGGCCGCATCCGGACCACCCGCGTCTGCGGGTGGTCCCGCTCGAAGGTGTCCAGGACCCGCTCCAGATACGCCTTCTCCCGGGTGTACGCGGCCCCCGGCCAGCCGTGCGTCGGCCAGGACTCCGAGACGGGCGGGCCGCCCTCCGGCCCGGGGGAGTAGGCGCCGACCGACGAGGCGTGCACCAGGACCGGGACGTGCGCGGCGGCGACCGCGTCGAAGACCCGTACCGCGCCGAGCACGTTGGTCCGCCAGGTCTCCACCGGGTCGTGCGTCGGCTGGAAGCGCCAGGCCAGGTGGACGACCGCGTCCGCGTCCTCCACGTACTGGGCGAGCCGGGGCCCGGCGGCCTCCTGCGACAGGTCCAGCTCCGCCCACTCCGTCTTCGCGAGCTCCAGCCGCGGCAGCCGGCGGGCCAGACCGAGCACGGAGCCGACCCTCGGCTCCCGCTCCAGGGCGCGGACCAGACTCGTGCCGACGTTCCCGGTGGCGCCGGTGACGACGACCCGCAGGCGATCGCTCGGGTTCATGACCTGACCCTCCGACCTTCCCGACCCCGGCCTTCCCCTCATCTCGACCTTCCGCCCTCGGCGCCGCCCGCGCACGCGGGGAGGAGGGCCCGGTCACGGAGCGTCGCGCCGCGGGTCGCGTCGGTGAGGATGTGCCCCGAGGATGGTGGGGTCGGGGGGCCAGGGCGTACCAGGAGGAACGGATGCTGCTCCCCGACCGCAACACGATCGACCGGCTGCTGCGGAGCTACCGCGCCCAGGAACGGAAGGTCCTGTCCCGGCCGTGCGACCCCGCGGTCCGCCGACGGCTGGAGGACACCTCGTACACCCTCTGCGTCCTCATGGGGGTCCGGAGCGCCCACGAGGCGGTCCACGCCGCCGAGCACTACCTCGCCACGCCCCGGCCGGCCGTCGCCGCCATGGCCCCGGGAGCCGCCGGACGGCACGCGCGGGGCCCGGTGGGCGCAGACTAGGGAGGGTGGGCGACCACGGCCCGGGCACGCCGGCCGGACGTGCTGCGCCGCCCGCCTGGAGGTGTCGGCGATGGACGAGGCACGGCTCTCGCCGCGGGAGCGGCGCATCCTGGCCGAGATCGAACAGGGCCTGGGCGCGGACCGGTCCCTGGCCCGGGGCCTTCGCTCCGGGCGGCCGCGGCACCGGCCGCGGATCCGCCTCCTGGGCGGACGGGCCACCCTCCTCCTCGGCGCGGTGGCGCTCGGCCTCTTCGTGGCCGCCGTCGCCACCGAGTCGCCCCCGCTGATCTGGGCCTTCGCCGTGGTGTGGGTGGTGACGCTGGTGTGCGGGCTCCGGCTGCTGCTGCGCTGGTCCCGGCGCCACCTGACGGGAGCGGAGCGGCCCCGCCCGGACGAGCCGGACCGCTGAGGCGCACCCCTCAGTTCCCGCGCGCCCCGAACCGCCGCCAGAGCCACAGGGAGAGCGCCGCGCCGAGCGCCGCACCCACCAGCGCCAGCGGGAGCCCGGCCGTCCTGCCCGACGGGGCGGCCTCCCGCCGCGGCGCGCCGCCGACCGCCCCGACCGGGCGGGCCGGGCCGGCCGGCGCCGCCGCGGGAGCGACCTCCGGACCCGCCCGGTCCACCTGCCGCGCGGCGGCGTGCACGGTGCCCGCCGCCTCCTTCCGGACCGCCTTCGCGGGCTTCAGGGAACCCACCGGCCGCACCCGCCCCGCCGCCTCGAAGCCCCAGTCGAGCAGCTCCCGGGCCTCCTCGTACACGGCGAACCCGCCGCCGCCCTGCGGGTTCATCACCGACACGACCAGCGTGCGGGCCCCGCGTCGCGCGCCCACCACCAGGGTGTTCCCGGCGCCGCTCGTGTAGCCGTTCTTGATGCCGATGAGCCCCGGGTAGCGCGCCACCCCGTCCGCGCCGGTGAGCAGGCGGTTGGTGTTGGCGATGCCGTACGACCAGGATCCGGCCGGGAAGTCCGCGTAACGGGTCGAGCAGTAGCGGGTGAACTGCGGGTCCTGCAGGCCCGCGCGCCCGAAGACCGCCAGGTCGTACGCGGAGGACACCTGGCCCGGCGCGTCGTAGCCGTCCGGCGAGACCACGTGGGTGTCGCGGGCGCCCAAGGCGCGCGCCTTCTCCTGCATCTGCCGGGTCATCGACTCCCAGCCGCCGTTCATCGCGGCCAGGACGTGCACCGCGTCGTTGCCGGAGCTGAGGAAGACGCCGTTCCACAGGTCCGACACCTTGTACGTGTAGCCCTCCTTCACCCCGACGAGGCTGCTCCCCTCCCCGATGCCGGTCAGCTCCTCGTCCTTGACGGTGTGCCGCTCGCCCCCGTCGTGCCGCGGCAGCGCGGTCAGCGCGAACAGGGTCTTCAGGGTGCTCGCCGGCGGCAGCGGCCGGTGCGCGTCGCGGGCCGCGAGCACCTCGCCGGTGGTCGCGTCGGCCACCACCCACGAGAGGGCCGACACCGAGGGCAGACCGGGCGCGCCCCGCAGCGCCTCCACCTGCGTGCCGGAACGGTCGAGCCGGGCGGGATCGACGAACGACCGCACCGGAGGGGTGGGCTCGGCGACGGAGGAGGCCGAGGCCGTGGGGACCGGCAGGACGAGCAGCAGCACCGCGGCACCGGCGGCGGCATGACGAACAGCTGGCATGACGATCATTCAGCCACCCTAGGAACGCGCCGCGGAGCCCGCAGGGCGGAGTGCGCCGACCGGCGTAGCGGCTCTGCCGGAGGGTGGGCGCGTCGCCCCCGGCGGGGCCGGGGGCGCGGGTGCCGTCCGGGCTGTCGGTGGCGCAGGGCATGCTGGTGACGTGTCCTCATTCCCGAACCAGAGCAGGCCCGTTGCCCCGCCGGGCTCCGACGGCCCCGCCCCCGCCGAGCACATGATCGTCTGCGGCGACGACGTGCTGGCCCACCGTCTCGCGGCCGAGCTGCACGAGATGTACGGGGAGCGCGTCACCCTGCTCGTCCCCGCGCCCGTCGAGACGCCCAGCCGCCCCGCGGCCCGCACGGGGCGGGCGGCGGCGCTCTTCGGACGGGTCACCGCGGCCGTCAGCAGGACCGCCGCCGCGACGGGCACCGCGGGCGCGGCGGGCACCACGGGCGGGGCGGGGTCCGGGGGCGACCCACGCGGCGGGCCGCCGGCCCGGTCGATCCGGGTCATGGAGACCGGCGAGGCCGACGACCAGGCCCTGCTCGACGCGGGCGTGGAGCGCGCCGCCGCGCTCGCCCTGGTGCACGAGGACGACGAGCGCAACATCCGGGCCGCGCTCGCCGCCCGCCGGCTCAACCCCAGGCTCCGCCTGGTCATCCGGCTCTACAACCGCAAGCTCGGGCAGCACCTGGCCACCCTCCTCGACCAGGCCGCGGCCGTCTCCGAACCCGGCCTCGACCCCGAGAAGCTCGACGCGGCGACGACCGTCCTGTCCGACGCCGACACCGCCGCGCCCGCCCTGGCCGCCACCGCCATCGCCGGGAGCAAGAAGGTGATCCAGGCCGGCGGCCTGCTGCTGCACGCCGTCGACCGCACCCCGCCCGCGCGCGGCGAGGTCGCCGACCCGGGCCTGTGCACCCTGGCGCTGCTCTCCGCGACGGCCAGCGACCCGGCCGGCAGCGAGGGCTCCGAGCTCAGCGGCGACCAGGGCCCGCAACTGCTCCCGGACGACGCGGCCGTCGCCGCCGCCACCGGGCGCGGGATCGTCGCCCTGGAAGCCGTCAGCTACGAGGGCCCGGCGCAGGCCACCGGCTGGTTCGGCGGCTCCTCGCTGCCCGTCGGCTCGCTCTTCTCCCGGCGGCTGCGCTGGTCCCTCGCGGGCGTGGCGGCCGCCGTCCTCGCGCTCGCCCTGGCCTCGACGTTCGCCACCGGGGACCACCCCCTGCACGCCGCCTACCTGACCCTGCTCGACGTCTTCGCGATCGGCGACCCCGCGGTGGGCGAGCCGACCAGCCGTCAGCTGCTCCAGATCCTCGCCGGCTTCGTGGGGCTGCTCCTGCTGCCCGTCCTCGTCGCCGCCCTCCTCGAAGCCCTCGGCACCTTCCGGTCCGCGACCACCCTGCGCCGCCCGCCGCGCGGACTGTCCGGACACGTGGTGCTGCTCGGTCTCGGCAAGGTCGGCACCCGGGTGCTCGCCCGGCTGCGCAGGATGAACATCCCGGTGGTCTGCGTCGAGGCCGACCCGGAGGCCCGCGGCCTCGCGCTCGCCCGCCGGCTGCGGGTGCCCACGGTCATCGGCGACGTCACCGAGGAGGGCGTCCTGGAGGCCGCCCGCATCCACCGGGCACGCGCCCTGCTCGCCCTGACCAGCGTCGACATCACCAACCTGGAGGCGGCGCTGCACGCCCGGTCGATCAGCCCCGACCTGCGCGTGGCGCTGCGCCTGTACGACGACGACTTCGCCACCGCCGTCTACCGCACCCTGCGCGCCGCGCACCCCGGCGCCCTCACCCGCAGCCGCAGCGTCTCGCACCTGTCGGCGCCCGCGTTCGCCGGGGCGATGATGGGCCGCCAGGTCCTGGGCGCCATCCCCGTGGAACGCCGGGTGCTGCTCTTCGCCGCGCTCGACGTCACGGACCATCCGCTCCTGGAGGGCCGGACGGTCGCCCAGGCGTTCCGGCCCGGCGCCTGGCGGGTCATCGCCCGGGGGGCGGCCGGGGTGCCCGCGAACCGGGCCGGCTACGGCCTGGTCTGGCAGGTGCCGCCGGGCGAGGTCCTCGGCCCCGGCGACCGGGTCGTGGTCGCCGCCACCCGCCGAGGCCTCGCCGAACTCCTCGGCCGCCGCTCCGCCGTCCGGACCTGACGCAACGGGCGAGGCCCGTGCGAGCCGGACCGTCCGGTCCGGCTCACACGGGCCTTCCCCGTTCCACGGCGGGAGACGCCCGCAGGGACGCCACCAGGTGCAGCAGATGGGCTTCGTTCCCCGAGAAGCCCGCTTCGCGCAGCGCCTGGTCGGCCTCGGCCATCGGATGCGTGAGCATCGCCGCCGCGTACGGCTCCAGGCGCGGATCGGCGAGCACCGCCTGGGTGGATTCGAGCAGGCGCAGGTAGGCCTGGGCGGCGGCGCGCTCACGGCCGGTGATCGTCGTCATGTCGGGCTCCCTCTCGAGCTTGCGGCGGTCGTCGCCACCACCCTCTCCTACGGGTCTGACAATCAGGCCTCTGGCCCGCCGAGCTGCGCCGCGAGGCGCTCCAGGAAGGCCTGCTGACCGGCCACCAGCAGGGGCGCCGCCGCCTCGAAGGAGAACCAGCCGACCCGGTCCAGCTCCGGGAACTCCCGCACCACGCCCGAGTGGGGCGGCCACTCCATGGTGAACGTGCCCGGCACGATGCGCTCCGGGTCGAGATCCGCCTCGACGGCCCACACGGTGACGGTCTTTCCGTTGGCCTGCCGGACCTCGCCCAGCGGGAGCGGCTCCCCGTCCGGCGGCGGAAGTCCCAGCTCCTCCTCGAACTCCCGCCGCGCGGCGGCCTCGGGCGGCTCCTCGGGCCCGTACTCCCCCTTGGGGATCGACCAGGCGGCCGTCGACCGCCCGGCCCACAACGGGCCTCCCATGTGGCCGATGAGCACCTCCGTACCGCCGTCGGCGGTCCTGCGGTAGAGGAGGAGACCGGCGCTGCGCTTGTCGGGCATACCGCTCAGTGTGGCCGAGACCGGGCGGGAGCGGGAGTGGGGCGCGCCCCCGTTCCGTCGAGCCGGATCACGACCGGACCGCCCGCCGGGTCGACGTCCGCCGTCCAGCCGGTGGGCGGGCGCAGCGAGCGGTGCGGCTCCACGAGCCCGGGGAGCCTGGCCTCGTACAGGATCCGGTCGTCCTGCGTCACGGTGAGGAGCGGGCGGACCAGCCGGTCGGCGGGGCGGAGCAGCACGGCCGGGGCGGGCCCGGTCAGGCGGTTGGGGGAGGCCCAGCGCAGGGCGCCCTCCGGGGCGACCGGGACCCCGGGGCCCGGCCAGGGCGCGCCCGCGAGCCGGGCGAGGACGGCGGCGGCGACCGCCCGGCCCTCCGCCGCGGCCACCACGGCGGGCTCCACGCCCCGCAGCAGGTTGCCGACGGCGAACACCCCCGGCACCGGGGTGCGGAACGCGGGGTCGACGGCCGGCCCGAGGGTGGCCCGGTCGAGCGGGACGCCGCCGGTGCGGGCCAGTTCGTGCTCGGGGATCCAGTCCCCGGTGAAGACGACCGTGTCGCACCGGAGCAGCCCGGTGCGCCCGTCCGCGCCGCGCACCACGACGCCCGACAGGCGCCCCCGGCCGACGAGTTCCACGACCGTCGCCCCGCGCAGCACGGGCCCCGGCAGGCGCGGTCCGCGCGGCCGGTCCGCGACCACGGCCGCGACCGTGACCCCGGCCCGGCGCAGCGTGCGCGCCGCGTGCCGGGCGACCGGTTCCGAACCGACCACGACCGCCCGCCGCCCGATCCGCTCCCGGCGCAGCCCGAACAGCTCGACGGACTGCTGGAGTTCCCCGGTGCCGAACACCCCGGCGGGGCGGCTGCCCGGCACCAGGCGGGCGCCGCGGGGCCGCTCGCGCGCGCCGGTGGCGAGGACCACGGCCCGGGCGGTGATCCGTTCCAGTCCGGTCGGCGCGGTGACCTCCAGGGTCAGCGGCCCGGCCCAGCCCGTCGCGCCCGCCCCGGTGCGGACCACCGCCCCGGCCCGTACGGCGGCGCGCACCGCACGGCGGGCGTAGCCGGGTCCGGTGAACGCCCCGAAGCCGCCGCGCGCGCAGTGCCGGGGCACGCCCCCGGCGGTCCGCTCCCGCTCCAGGACCTCGACCCGGCCCGCTCCCGCCGCCGCGAGCCGCGCGGCGGCGGCCAGGCCGGCCGGGCCCGCGCCGACGATCAGCACGTCGACGGCACGCTCCACCGCGCCGCCACCCGCCGCCACCCGGTCCCGTGCCGTCACCGGGTCCTCTCCCGTCACCGGGTCCCCTCCCGTCACCGGGCTCTCTCCCGTCACCGGGTCCCCTCCTCGAACAGCACCCGCACGGCGGCCCCGCAGGAGAAGCCCTGGCAGCGCCCGCCCCGCGCCCGGGTCCTGCGGCGCAGCCCGTCGAGCGAGGCGGGCGGCACCGTGGAGGCGAGCGCGTCGCGGATCTCGCCCCGGGTGACCCGCTCGCAGTGGCAGACGATCTCGCCGTACGCGGGGTCGCGGGCGATGCGGGCGGCGTCGCGGTACGGGCGGGGGAAGGCCTCGCCGAGGTTCGGCATCGTCACCGGGGCCAGCGGGCGCTCGGGGCCGAGCTCCAGGCCCGCGTCGGCGAGCAGGCCGACGGTGTGGCGGCCGAGGGCCAGGGAGGCGGTGAGTCCGGTGGAGCGGATCCCGCCGACCGTCACGTACCGCAGCCCGGGGTGGGCGGCGATCCGGTAGTCCTCGGCGCCGGTGGCGGCCCGCAGCCCGGCGTAGACGGCGGTGACCTCCTCGTCGAGCAGCGCGGGCAGGATCCGGCCCCCCTGGGCGCGCAGCGCGGCGAGCCCCTCGGCGGTGGAGCCGGTGGCCGTCTTGTCGTCGAGGTCCTCGGCGGTGGGGCCGAGCAGCACGTTGCCGTAGACGGTCGGCGCGACGAGCACGCCCTTGCCGAGGACGCCGGGCACGGGCAGCAGGATGTGCCGGACCAGCCCGCGCGCGAGCTTGTCGAAGACGAGGAGCTGCCCGCGCCGCGGGGTGACGGTGAAGTCGTACCGCCCGACCAGGGCGTCGAACGCGTCGGCGTACAGGCCGCAGGCGTTGACGAGGTAGCGGGTGCGCAGCACGCCGCGCCGGGTGATCAGCCGGTGCGGGGTCCCGGGGCCGCCGGGCCGCACCTTCTCCACCGGGCAGTCGAGATGGAGGTCGACCCCGGAGCGCACGGCCTGGGTGGCGTAGGCGAGCGGGGTGGTCCAGGGGCAGACGACCGACTCGTCGGGTACGGCCAGCGCGCCGAGCGCCCCCGGCCCCAGGTGGGGTTCGAGGGTGCGCAGTTCCGCCGCGCCGACGGGCCGCGTGCCGTGGTGGCCGTTGCGCTCGGCCTTGGCGGCGAGCCGGGGGAGCGCGGCGAGCTGCTCCTCGTCCCAGGCGACCAGCAGCGCGCCGACCGGCTCGACGGGGATGCCGGTCTCCCGGGCGTACGCGGCGAGCAGCCGGCCGCCCTCGCGGACCAGCCGGGCCTCCAGGGAGCCGGGGACGGCGTCGAAACCGGTGTGCAGGATCGCCGTGTTGGCCTTGGAGCTGCCTTCGCCGACGTCCCCGGAGGCCTCCACGAGCGCGACCCGCAGCGAGTACCTGGCGAGCTCGCGGGCGATGGCGCAGCCCACCACGCCCGCGCCGACCACGGTGACGTCGTACGCGGCGCCCGGGCCCGGTCCGTCCGGGAGGGCCCCGCGCCGGGTGACGGTCACGCGGCGGTCCCACCGGGTGCGACGGCGGGTGCGCCGGGTGCCGCCGGGGCCCCGCCCGGTGCCGTGGCGGTCCCGCCGGGCGCGGTGGCGGCCCCTTCGGCCAGCAGCCGTGCCACCGCGGTACGGAAGCGGCCCAGGCGCTCCGCGGCCTCGGCGGGCGTGATCCGGGGCTCGTACACGGCGGACGGCTTCCAGTCGGGCACGGCCTCGTGGACGGCGAGTCCCGGGGTGTGGCCGAGCCGGGCGACCGCCGCCACGCCGAGCGCGGTGGCGTCCGGGAGCGCGGAGACCTCGACGGGCCGCTGGAGGAGGTCGGCCTGGGTCTGCATGAGCAGTGCGGACCGGGTGAGGCCGCCGTCGACCCGCAGCGCGGTGAGCGGGGCGCCCAGGTCGGCCGCGGCGGCGCCGGCGAGCTCCACGACCTGCGCGGCGATGCCCTCGCACAGGGCCCGGACCAGGTGGCCGGGTCCGGTGTCGAGGCCGAGTCCGGTGAGCGAGCCGCGCACCTCGCCGCGCCACCAGGGGGCCGCGAGCCCGGTGAGCGCGGGGACGAAGGTGACGCCGCCCGCGTCGGGGACGGCGCCGCCGACGGGGTCGAGGTCGGCCGCGCCCGCGATCACCCCGAGACCGGTGAGCCACCGGACGGCGGACGCGGCCGTGAACACCTGCCCGTCCAGGCAGTAGCTGGTCCGCCCGCGCAGCCGCCAGGCCACGCAGGAGACCAGGCCGGAGTCGCCGCGGCGCGGCACGGTCCCCGTCTGGGCGAGCAGGAACGCCCCGGTGCCGTAGGTGCACTTGGCGGTGCCGGGCTCGGTCACGTCCTGGGCGAGGAGGGCCGCCTGCTGGTCGACGAGGAGTCCGGTCAGGGGGAGCGGCGGGCCGAAGGCGGTGGTGGTGCCGACCGGGGTGTCACAGTCCACCACGCGCGGCAGGCGCTCCCCGGCGAGGCCGAAGACGTCGAGGGCGGGTCCGGACCAGGCGGCGGTGTCGAGGTCGAGCAGCCCGGTGCGGCCCGCGGTGGCGGCGTCGGTGACGAAGGCGCCCGTGAGCCGGTGCACGAGCCAGGCGTCGCTCGTGGTGACGACACCGGCGCCGGTGAGGCTGCGGCGGATCCAGGCCATCTTGGGGGCGGCGAAGTAAGGGTCGAGCGGCAGACCGGTGATACGTTTCAACTCGCCTTCGTGCTCTGCGAGTTGAGTGCACAGCTGGGCGGCCCTGCGGTCCTGCCAGACGAGGGCGTCGGTGAGCGGTGCGCCGGTCGCAGGGTCCCAGGCGAGCACCGTCTCGCCCTGGTTGGCGAGGCCCACCGCGACGGCGGGCTCCCCGGCCTCGGCGAGTGCGGTCCGGCCGGCCGCGACCACGGAGTCGTACAGCTCACGGGGGTCGACCTCGACCAGGCCGCCGGGCAGGGCGCGCGGGTGCACGGGGGTGAATCCGCTCCCGATCACCCCGCGCGCGGGGCAGACGACGAGCGCCTTGGTGCCCGACGTGCCCTGGTCGACGGCGAGTACCGGGCCCGTCATGCGCGCGACTCCCTGCTGCTGTGCGGTGGGTGGAGGTCCTTGATCGTGGAACCGGTCAGCCTGATGCAGCCGGGGCGCCGCGTCAAGGTTTCCCCGGTGAACCCGTCAGTTTCCGAAACATCACTGACATCAAGTCAAATTCAGTCGCTGGCTTGATAGTTACGGTCACAGATGAAAGTGGACCGGTCACGTCCAGCGACCTCTATAGTGATCGCCGATCAACGGCCGGGATGGCCACGGGGGACTGACCACCCCCCTCCACCCACCTCACCGAGGAACCATGTCTCCCACCCGCCACCCTGCCTCGCCCACCCGCGGCAGGGCCTCCTGATGGCCGCGCAGGGCTTCCGGCCCGTCTACCACCCGGCGGGCCACGACCATGCCCTGCGGGGTGCCGTCCAGGACCTGCGGACCGGCCGCTGGGTGGCCATGGCCCGGCTCCTCGACGAGACCACCGGCTGGCCCGGCTGGACCCGGCGCACCCAGGTCCTCGCCGCCGTCGCGGCCGGCACCGACGTGGTCGCCGCCTGGCGGGCGGAGCAGCCCGACTCCATCGCCGCCGCCGTCATGCACTCCCGCGTCGCCGTCGAGCGCGCCGTCCGCGCCCACCGGGCCGGCCACGCCCGGACCCGCGAACTGTGGCAGGAGGCCTGGACCGCCTGCCGGGAGGCCGTCGAACGCGCCCCGGCCGACCCCGTGCCCTGGGTGGGCCGCCTCGCCCTGTCGTTACTCGACGCCCGGCAGAGCATGGAGGAGCACCGGCTCCCGCCGCCCGCCCCGATGCTGCCCCCGGGGCCCTGGGGACTGCTCGCCGAGGCCGAGAAGCGCGACCCGTACAACCGCGAGGCGCACCACCGGATGCTCCAGTTCGTGTACGCCCGGCGGCCCGGCCCGCTCTCCGAGGCGGTCAACTACGCCCAGTGGGCCTCCTCCGCCGCCCCCGTCGGCTCCGCGCTGCACGCCCTGCCGCTGTACGTGCGCGTCGAGCGCTACCGGCGCGACCGCGGCCACGAGCGCGCCCTGGACCTGCACTGGGTCGCCGAGGACGCGGTCCGCGACGCCCGCCGCGCCATGGACGCCTGGTTCCTCTTCTGCGCCACCGAGGAGGCCAGTCTGCTCGACCTCAACCACCTGGCCCACGCCCTGTACGGCGCCCTCAAGTTCGCCGACGCGGCCCGGGTGTTCGAGTCCCTCGGCCCGTACTGGACCCCGCAGCCCTGGGCGTACCGCACCGCGCTCCCGGACGAACGCGGGCCCGCCGAGGAGGTCTTCCTGCGGGCCAGGGCCCGCTGCCTGACCGCCCCGGAGTCCCGGCCGGGCACCTGACCGGCCGCCGCGCGTCTCCCCCCACCCACACCCCCGTACGCCCCCCGTCCCCGGAGGAACGCATGTCCCGCACCGCCCCCACCGACGCGATACGCAAGCCGCCCCCGGCCAAGGACGACGAGGAGGCGCGGCTCAGAGAGCTCGGCTACCAGCCGGTCCTCGCCCGCCGGATGGGCGGCTTCGGCAACTTCGCCATCAGCTTCTCGGTCATCTCCATCCTCTCCGGCTGCATGACCCTGTACGGCTTCGGGCTCGGCACCGGCGGCCCCGCCGTCATGCTCTGGGGCTGGGCCGGCGTCGGGCTCTTCGTGCTGTGCGTCGGCCTCGCCCTCGCCGAGGTCACCAGCGCCTACCCGACCTCGGGCGCGCTCTACTACATGGCCGACCGGCTCGGCGGACGCCGCTGGGGCTGGTACACCGGCTGGCTGAACCTCCTGGGCCTGCTCGGCGCCATCGCGGGCATCGACTACGGCGCCGCCCTGTTCACCGGCGCCTTCCTCAACCTCCAGTGGGGCATCGTCCCCACCGCCGGATCCACCTTCCTCATCTTCCTGGTGATCCTGCTGCTCCACGCCGTGCTCAACCTCTACGGCGTCCGCCTGGTCAGCGTGCTCAACTCGATCAGCGTCTGGTGGCACCTCGGCGGCGTCGCCCTCATCGTGGGCGCGCTCGCCCTCGTCCCCGACCACCACCAGTCCGCCTCGTTCGTCTTCACCGAGTTCGTGAACGACACCGGCTGGAGCAACCCGCTCTACGTCGCCGCGATCGGCCTGCTCCTCGCCCAGTACACCTTCTCCGGCTACGACGCCTCCGCCCACCTCTCGGAGGAGACCGCGAACGCCTCGGTGACCGCGGCCAAGGGCATCGTCCGCTCCATCTGGGCCTCCTGGATCGCCGGCTTCGCCCTCCTCGCCGGACTCACCTTCGCCATCCAGGACTACGCGGGCACGCAGAACAGCGCGACCGGGGTGCCGCCCGCCCAGATCCTCCTGGACGCGCTCGGCGAGGGCGGCGCCAAGGCCCTGCTCCTCGTCGTGATCGTGGCCCAGCTCTTCTGCGGCAACGCCGAGGTGGCCGCCGCCAGCCGCATGGTCTTCGCCTTCAGCCGCGACAACGCCCTGCCCGGCTCGGCGCTCTGGCGCCGGGTCAGCAGCCGCACCCAGACCCCGGTGCCGGCCGTCTGGCTCTCCGTCGCGGTGGCCGCGCTGCTCGCCCTGCCGTCGCTGTACTCCGCCACCGCGTACGGTGCCGTCACCGCCATCAACGTCATCGGCATCACGCCCGCCTACGCCATCCCGATCTACCTGCGGCTGCGCGCGGGACGGAACTTCGTCCCCGGCCCCTGGAGCCTGGGCCGCTGGAGCAGGCCGATCGGCTGGATCGCGGTGGTCTGGGTGGCCGGCGTGACCGTGCTCTTCTGCCTGCCGCAGAAGTCCCCGGTGACCGTCGACAGCATGAACTACGCCGTGATCGCGCTGGCGGTCGTGCTCGTCCTCGCCAGCGTCTGGTGGTACGTCGCCCGCCGCTCGTACGGGACGCCCTCGGCGTACGGCAGCGCCCGCGAGGAGGCGGAGATCGCCGAGGGCATCGTCTGAGACCCGTCCGGCGGGCCGGGTGCGGGCGGACGGGCCCGCGCCCGGTCAGCCGCTGAACTCGTAGGTCCAGGAACCGGTCCGGGCCGCCACGTCGATGTCGGTGACCTCCAGCGCGTGCCCGTGCTGGTCGCTCACCACCCGGTGGACGCTCAGCCGGGCCCCGCCGCCGGCCGCCTGGACGGCCCCGTCGGCGGCGTGGCCCGCCGGAACCTGCGGCACCCCGACCGACTCCCGGTGGGTGGTGCGCAGGCCCGCGTGGTGCATCCAGTGGTACAGCAGCCGCAGGTCCGGCTGCTGCTGGAACCGCTCGGCGCTGCGCCGGTAGCGGCCCAGCTGCGGGATCTCCGCCAGGGCGGGCCGGGAGAACCAGGACACCGACCGCTGCAGCGAGACCCCCGAAGGTGCCAGCACCGCGTGCCGGTGGACCAGCGTCGGCTCGCCCGGCGCGAGCGAGAGCCGGGCGGCGAGCGCGACCGGCGGCGCCTCCCAGGCCAGCGCGGCGCGCACCAGGGCGTCCGCCGCCCGGGGCCCGCCCGGGAAGGAGCGCCGGAGCGCCGTCGGCCCGGGGCCGCGCGGGTCCTGGTCGGCGGCCGCCGCGAAGGTGCCCCGCCGGTCGGTGACCACGAGCCGCTCGTCCCGCAGCAGCTGGAGCGCGCCGCGGACGGTCTGGCGGTTGACGTGGAAGCGGTGGGCGAGGTGGCGCTCGGACGGCAGTCGGCTGCCGGGGGAGATGCGGCGCTGGATGAGGTCGTCCCGCAGCACTGCGGCGACCCGGAGGTAGAGCGGAAGCGCCGCCCTCGGTCCGGGCTCGGAAACGGGCTCGGCCATGTCACGGACCCTCTCTGTCATGCATGGTTCAACCATTGCTCGGTGTGAGCATCTGAACCGCGTGGGTGAGCAATTCCTATCATTGGTCTAAACCATTCTGGAAGTCCGTTCGTCGAGAGTGGCCGAATCGAGCGTCCCGATTTGTAATGGATCGCGACGGAACAGTGGAGGCAGCGGCGGTGGAAGAAGTGGGTGAGGCCGGATGACGACACCCTCCGAACGGGCCGAGAGGGGCCGGGCCGCGCGCAAGCGCGTCCCCCGCTCCTCGCACGGGCGCTGGATACCCTCCTCGCAGCGCCCGGACCCGCTGGGCGTCCTGGAGCGCCAGTCCGTCGACCGGGTGCCCGAACTCGTCCCGATCCGCTACGGCCGCATGGCCGTGTCCCCCTTCGCCTTCCTGCGCGGCGCGGCCGCCGTCATGGCCGCCGACCTCGCCGCCCAGCGGCACACCGGACTCACCGTCCAGCTCTGCGGCGACGCCCATCTGCTCAACTTCGGGGTGTACGCCTCACCCGAACGGGCGCTCCTCTTCGACGTGAACGACTTCGACGAGACGCTGCCCGGCCCCTTCGAGTGGGACGTCAAGCGGCTCGCCGCCTCCATCGCCGTGGCCGCCCTCCAGAACGGCACCACCAAGGCCAAGGCCCACCGCGCCGCCCAGGTCTCCGCCGAGGGCTACCGCACGGCCATGCGCCGCCTCGCCGGCCTGGGCGAACTGGAGGTCTGGTACGAGCGGATCTCCGCCGACGACGTCTCAGGCCTCGTCCGCGGCGCCTCCGACCGCAAACGCCTGGAGAGCCGACTCGCCCGCGCCCGGCGCCGCACCAGCCTCCAGGCCTTCGGCAAGCTCACCGAGAAGGACGAGACCGGCCGGCACATCGTCGAGGACCCGCCGCTGCTCGAACGGGTCACGGACGTCGACCGGGTCACCATCGGGAAGATCTTCAGCGACTACCGCAGCTCGCTCTCCGAGGAGCGCCGGACGCTCCTCGACCGCTTCCACTACGTCGACGCCGCCCGCAAGGTCGTCGGCGTCGGCAGCGTCGGCACCCGTTGCTTCATCCTGCTCCTGGAGGGCCGCGACGACGGCGACCCGCTCTTCCTCCAGATCAAGGAGGCCGGACCCTCGGTCCTGGAGGAGTACCTGACCCCCAGCGCCTTCAGCCACCAGGGCCGCCGGGTGGTCTGCGGCCAGCGGCTCACCCAGGCCGCCAGCGACATCTTCCTCGGCTGGATGACCGGCCCCGAACAACGCCACTTCTACTGGCGCCAGCTGCGCGACATGAAGGGCTCCGCCGAGGTCGAGACCATGTCCCCGGCGGTGCTGCGCCAGTACGCGCGGCTGTGCGGCTGGGCCCTCGCCCGCGCCCACGCCCGCTCCGGCGACCGGATCGCCATCGCCGCGTACCTCGGCTCCTCCGACGTCTTCGACCGCGGCATCGCCGACTTCGCCCTGCGGTACGCGGGGCAGAACGCCGACGACTACGCGGCGCTGAGCGCGGGCATCGCGGCGGGCGTGGTGACGGCGGCCCCGGGGGTGTGAGGAGCCGAGGGGTCGGCCACTCCGGCGCGACCCCCGCCCGCCGACCGGCCCGGAGCGACATCACCAGGCGAAAGTCCCGGTCATCGGGGACGTCGGTCCCACGGAATCCGGGGTCCGGCGACGTCGAGATCGCCTACCGTGGAGGCGCGAACGTCCGCGCGACACCGGGAGCCCTCCCATGCGTCACCCTCCGCGCCGCGTCGCCGGCGCCCGGGGCACCGCATGAACGCGGACGGGCCGCCGGCGCGGCTGCGCCGGGCACTGGCCGCCCACACCACCCTCTCGCTCGCCTACGCCGACGAGGACGGACCGGGCGCCTGCGCCGTCCTCTACGCCGTCACCGGCACGGGCGCCCTCGTCTTCCTCACCGCCCGCTCCACTCGCCACGGCGCCGCCCTCGCACGCCAGGCGCCGGGGGCACGGGTCGCGTTCACCGCGCACCGGGACGCGCAGCAGTGGAGCTCGCTCACCGGCCTGCAGGGCCGCGGCCCGTGCGAGCGGGCGAGCGGCCCGGCCCTGGCGGCGGCGCGCGCCGCGTACGCGCGCCGCTTCCCCTTCGTCGCCACGGCCGGGCGCCTCGCGCAGGCCCTGTCCCGCGCCGACCACTGGGTGATCCACCCGACCTGGCTGCGCCTCGTCGACAACAGCCGGGGCTTCGGCCACAGGACGGAGTGGGCGGCTTAGGACCCTCCGGCCTCCCCGCGCAGCAGCGGCGGCTCCGCCGGCGTCTCCGGCACCGGCCCGAACAGCACCGCGCGGGCCACCGAGGGGGCGAACAGGCCCGTCAGCGGGGCCGTCAGCGTCAGCGCCGCCCGGAAGGGCGTGCCCACCACCGGGTTGCCCGAGGCGCGCGCCTGCACCCGGCGCATGTACCAGCCGGTCAGTCTGTCGGTCACCCCCGTCCCGACCGCGTTGCCGGTCACGCCCGGCATATTCTTGTCGGCGCCCGCCGAGATGTCCCAGGCCTGCTTGGAAGCGTCGAACAGGGCCCGCTGCACCCGCCGCGTCGTCGGCGTGCGCCGCGGGTCCGCCAGGGCCTTGCGCAGCGCCAGCGCGGACAGCGCGGCGACCGCCATGCCCTGCCCGTAGATCGGGTTGAAGGCGCACAGCGCGTCGCCGGTCGCGAGGAAACCGGCCGGACGGCGCCCCGGACGGTCGTACCGGCGGCGGACGTTGGTCGTCTTGCGGGAGCCGTACACCGGCGTCAGGGGCTCGGCCTTCGCGAGCCACTCGCTCACCACGGGGTGCGGCAGCTTGCGCGCGTACTCCTCGAACAGGTCCTCGTCCGTGGACGGCACGTCGTCGCGCAGCCCGCCGAGGGTGACCACGTGCCGGCCGTCGCCGAGCGGCAGCACCACACCGCTGTGCACCTGTGTCGGGTTCGGCACCACGTAGTAGCCGAGCGCGTCCGTGGACGGGTCCGCGGCGGGGGAACGGTAGAACCGGGTGCCGTACGCCAGGCCCGTGTCCAGGGTCTCCTCGTGCGGGGCCTCCGCGCCGATCGCGGCCAGCCAGTCCGGCGCCTTGGTCGAGCGGCCCGAGGCGTCCACCACCAGATCGGCCTCCAGCGCCCGCGGCTCCCGGTCCGTGCCGGCCCCGCGCTCGCGCACCAGTACGCCCCGCACCCGGGCCGCGTCGCCGAGCAGGCCGACCGTCTCGGTGCCCTCCACGAGTTCGATCCGGGGATCGGCGGCGACCCGTTGCCGCACCAGCCACTCCAACTGGGGCCGGGGGCCCGTGTAGAAGTACGCCGTCGCCTCGGAGCGGACGTACCAATGCCCGTTCTGCCACTGGACCATGTCCTGCGGGACGCCCACCTTGGGCGCGCCCAGCCCGTGCAGCTCGTCCATGAAGCCGGGCAGCAGCTCGTCGAGCGCCCGCTGCCCGCCCTCGATCAGCACGTGGAGGTGCCGGCCCTGCGGAACGCCCGGCCGTGCCTCCGGTCCCTCCGGGTAGCGGTCTCGCTCCACGACCGTGACCCGCTCGGCGTGTTCGCTGAGCACCCGCGCGGCCAGCAGGCCCGCCAGGCTCCCCCCGATGACCACCGCATGACGTGTCCTGCGGTGACCCAACTCGTCGGCCATCCTCGCCCTTTCGCGTGTGTGGACGTTGTCGGTCCAGGACTGACCAGTATCCACCGCGGGCGGGCGCGCGGTCGTTTCAGGGCGTCGCCGTGCCCGGACCGTCCAGCTCCCGCAGCGCCTGGGTCAGCCACTCCACCCAGAAGCGCTCCAGGTCGATGCCGCCGCGCAGCACCAGGTGCCGCAGCCGGTCCGGCTCCGCCGCCCGCCGCTCCGGCGGGAAGTCCCGCACCTCGATCTCCCGGTACTCGGCCAACTGGCGCCGGTGCAGCTCCAGATGGCGCTCCAGCTCCGCCCGCAGCCCCCTGCCGCCCACCACGGCCGCCGCCCGCATCCGCAGCAGCAGCGCCGAGCGGAGCGGCTTGGGGTCCTCCGCGGTGTCCACCCAGCCGGCGAGCTCCTCGCGGCCCGCCGGCAGCACCTCGTACTCCTTCTTCTGCCCCCGCGCGGGCACCGGCGCGGGCAGGGCACGGATGTACCCCGCCTGCTCCAGCTTCCCCAGCTCGCGGTAGATCTGCTGGTGGGTGGACGACCAGAAGTAGCCGATCGACCGGTCGAATCGGCGGGTCAGTTCGAGGCCCGACGAAGGCTTCTCGAGCAGCGCCGTGAGGATCGCGTGCGGGAGGGACATGGCCGCAATCCTAGGTTCGGCCGGCCGGGGCGCTCACAGCGCGGCGGCGAGCCGCGTGCCCTGGTCGATCGCCCGCTTGGCGTCCAGCTCGGCCGCGACGTCCGCGCCGCCGATCAGGTGCGCCGTCCGGCCCGCCGCGAGGAGCTCCTCGTACAGCCCGCGGCGCGGCTCCTGGCCGGTGCACAGCACCACCGTGTCGACCGGCAGCACCGTCGGCTCGCCCTCGACGGTCAGGTGCAGGCCCTCGTCGTCGATCCGCTCGTACGAGACGCCCGCCACCATCGTCACGCCCCGGTGCTTCAGCTCCGTGCGGTGGATCCAGCCCGTCGTCTTGCCCAGGCCGGCGCCGACCTTCGTGGTCTTGCGCTGGAGCAGGTGCACCTGGCGCGGCGGCCGCGGCCGCTCCGGCGCGCGCAGGCCGCCCCGCGTCTCGTACGACGTGTCGACGCCCCACTGCCGGAAGTACGTCTCCGGGTCCTGGCTCGCGCCCTCCCCGCCGTCGGTCAGGAACTCCGCCACGTCGAAGCCGATGCCGCCCGCGCCCAGGATCGCGACCCGCTCGCCGACCGGCGCGCCGTGGCGCAGCACGTCCAGGTAGCCGACCACGCTCGGGTGGTCGACGCCCTCGATCTCCGGGGTGCGCGGGGTGACGCCGGTGGCGACGACCACCTCGTCGTACTCCGTCAGGTCGGCCGCCGACACGAAGGTGTTCAGCCGCACCTCGACGCCGCGCTCCGCGAGCTGCACCCGGAAGTAGCGCAGCGTCTCGTCGAACTCCTCCTTGCCCGGCACCCGCTTGGCCACGTTCAGCTGGCCGCCGATCTCCTCGGCGCCGTCGAACAGCGTGACCTCGTGGCCGCGTTCCGCCGCGGAGACCGCGCAGGCGAGGCCGGCCGGGCCCGCGCCGACGACAGCGATCCGCTTGGCGAGGCGGGTGGGGGAGAGGACCAGCTCGGTCTCGTGGCAGGCGCGCGGGTTCACCAGGCAGGAGGTGATCTTCAGGCTGAAGGTGTGGTCCAGGCAGGCCTGGTTGCAGCCGATGCACGTGTTGATCGTCTCGGCGCGGTCCGCCGCCGCCTTCGCCACGAAGTCGGGGTCCGCGAGGAACGGGCGGGCCATCGACACCATGTCGGCGCGGCCCTCGGCGAGGATGCCCTCGGCGACCTCGGGCGTGTTGATGCGGTTGCTGGTGACCAGCGGGACCGAGACCGCGCCCATCAGCCGCTTCGTCACCCAGGTGTACGCGCCCCGCGGGACCGACGTGGCGATGGTGGGGATGCGGGCCTCGTGCCAGCCGATGCCCGTGTTGATGATCGTGGCGCCGGCCGCCTCGATCTCCTTGGCGAGCGCGGTCACCTCGTCGAGGGTGGAGCCGCCCGGGACCAGGTCCAGCATGGAGAGGCGGTAGATCAGGATGAAGTCCGTGCCCACGCGCTCGCGGATGCGGCGGACGATCTCCAGCGGGAAACGGACCCGGTTCTCGTACGAGCCGCCCCAGCGGTCGGTGCGCTGGTTGGTGGCGCTCGCGATGAACTCGTTGATCAGGTAGCCCTCGGACCCCATCACCTCGACGCCGTCGTACCCGGCCTCCTTGGCGAGCTCCGCGCAGCGCACGTAGTCCTCGACGGTCTGCTCGACCTCGGCGTCGGTCAGCTCGTTCGGCGCGAAGGGGCTGATCGGGGCCTTGAGCGGGCTGGGGGCGACGAGGGCGGGGTGGTAGGCGTAGCGGCCGAAGTGGAGGATCTGCATCGCGATCCGGCCGCCGGCCTCGTGCACCGCGTCCGTGATCCGACGGTGCTCCGCCACCTCCTCGGCGGTGGTCAGCTTCGCGCCGCCGTCCCAGGGGCGGCCGGCCTCGTTCGGGGCGATGCCGCCGGTGACGATGAGGCCCACGCCGCCGCGGGCGCGCTCCGCGTAGAAGGCGGCCATGCGCTCGAATCCGTGCTCGGCCTCCTCCAGGCCGACGTGCATGGATCCCATGAGCACCCGGTTGGGCAGGGTCGTGAACCCGAGGTCCAGCGGGCTCAGCAGGTGCGGGTACGGGGTGGTCGGGGCCATCGGGGCGCCTCCTCGCGCGGGGTCGTCACGGACTGTTGTAGACGACCGGCCGAGGCTTGTGCAACAAGTTGCATAAGGGTGGGGGCGGGATGTGTGGCATGCCACAGGGGGAGGCGGCAGGGGCAGGTGGGTGGGAGTGGTCAGGCCGGTGGGTGGGAGTCGGTCAGGCGGGGGGAGTCGGTCAGGCGGGAGCGCAGGCCGGTGGGTGGCGGCCGGTCAGCCCGGTGGGTGGTGCGGGGGCCGGGGCGGGGGTGGGGTGTCCGGACTGCGACCTTCACTTCGCTTCGCTCGTTACGGGCGCCGCCACGTCCGGACACCCCACCCCCGCCCCGGCCCCCTCCGCGCCGTCGCCGTGTGCGGAGTCAGTCCTTGCGGTACGCGTACGCCTCCGAGGCCGCCGCCACCACCTGGTCCAGGTCGCCGCCCGCCGTCGCCGTCACCAGGGCGGCCACCGCGCCCTCCACGAAGGGGGCGTCGACCAGGCGGGCGCCCTCCGGGAGCTCGTCGCCCTCGGCCAGGAGGGCCTTCACCGTCAGGACCGCGCTGCCCAGGTCGACCAGAACGGCCACGCCGACGCCGCCGTCCGCGGCCTCGGCCGCCCGGACGATCAGGTCCGCGCTGGTGCCCAGGCCGCCGTCCGGGGTACCGCCCGCCGGCACGATCGGCGCCGTGTCGCCGCCGCCCGAGAGACCCCGGGCCAGCTCGGCCACCGCCGTGGCCACGGCCGCGCTGTGCGAGACCAGGACGATGCCCACCCGGCCGCTCATGCCGCCACCTCCGCGAGCGCGGCGATCAGCAGCGCGGACGAGGTCGCCCCCGGGTCCTGGTGGCCGATGGAACGCTCGCCCAGATAGCTCGCCCTGCCCTTGCGGGCCTGCAGCGGCACGGTCGCCAGCGCGCCCGCCTCCGCGGCCTCCCGGGCCGCCTCGAACGAGGTGCCGAGCGCCTCGGCCGCCGGGACGAGCGCGTCCAGCATCGTCTTGTCGCCGAGCTGCGCCCCGCCGAGCTGCGACACGGCGGCCACCGCTGTCGTCAGCGCCTCGGCGAGGGCCGTACGGGAGACCTCCGGCGCTTCGCCCAGGGCCTTGCCCGTGCGGCGCAGCAGCGTCCCGTACAGCGGTCCCGACGCGCCGCCGACCGTGGAGATCAGTTGCCGTCCGGCCGTCGCGAGCACCGCGCCCGGGGTGGCCGGAGGTTCCTTCTCCAAGGTCGCGGTCACCGCCGCGAAGCCGCGCTTGAGGTTGGCGCCGTGGTCGGCGTCGCCGATCGCCGAGTCCAGCTCGGTCAGCCGGTCCGCCTCGCGGTCCACGGCGGCCGCCGCCCCCTCCAGCCAGGCGCGGAAGAACGCCGCGTCGTAGGTGGGCTCGCTCATCGCCGGATCACCGACCCCATCGCAGCGCGGCCGTCTGCACCGGGGCGTCCCACAGGCGCAGGAGCTCCTCGTCGGCCTCGCACAGCGTCACCGAGCAGCCCGCCATGTCCAGCGACGTCACGTAGTTGCCCACGAGCGTGCGGGCCACCGGCACCCCGCGCTCGGCGAGCGCGCGCTGCACCTCCGCGTTGAACCCGTACAGCTCCAGCAGGGGCGTCGCCCCCATCCCGTTCACCAGCGCGAGCACCGGGCCCTTGGGCCGCAGGTCCTCCAGGACGACGTCGACGGTGTGGTCCGCGATCTCCCGCGCGGTCATCATCGGGCGCCGCTCACGGCCCGGCTCCCCGTGGATCCCGATGCCCAGCTCCAGCTCCCCTTCGGGGAGGTCGAAGGTCGGCGAGCCCTTCGCCGGGGTCGTGCAGGCGCTCAGCGCCACCCCGAAGCTCCGCGCGCGCTCGTTGACCCGGCGCGCGATCGACTCGACCCGCTCCAGCGGGGCGCCCTCCTCCGCGGCGGCCCCGGCGATCTTCTCCACGAAGAGCGTCGCCCCGGTGCCGCGCCGCCCCGCCGTGTACAGGCTGTCGGTCACGGCCACGTCGTCGTCGACGAGCACCTTCGCGATCTGCACGCCCTCGTCCTCGGCGAGTTCGGCTGCCATCTCGAAGTTCAGGACGTCGCCCGTGTAGTTCTTCACCACGAACAGCACGCCCGCCCCGCTGTCGACCGCGGCCGCCGCCCGCACCATCTGGTCCGGCACCGGCGAGGTGAACACCTCGCCCGGGCAGGCCGCCGAGAGCATCCCCGGCCCCACGAACCCCGCGTGCAGCGGCTCGTGCCCCGAGCCCCCGCCCGACACCAGCGCCACCTTCCCGGCCACCGGCGCGTCCCGCCGCACCACGACCCGGTTCTCCACATCGACGTTCAGGTCGGGGTGCGCGGCGGCGATCCCGCGCAGCGCGTCCGCGACGACGGTCTCCGGAACATTGATCAACATCCTCACGGATGCCTCCTAGTGAGAGGAGCGGGCAAGGCGCCGATCACGATCCTCGCAGCTCGGTCCCGGGGGCGCGGGGTGTTCCGCCGTCGGGACCACCGCGCGGGCGCCGTCGGGCGGAGCCGCGACCCCGCGGGAGCGTCAGCCCCGCTGGAAGAACTCCACCTCCGCCAGGGCCAGATGGCGGCCCCCGGTCAGACCCGCGGGCGCCTCCAGGACCAGCCGGATCGCGGTGACGTCGCTGATGCCGGTCGGGAACGTCTGCGGGCCCGCCTTGTCGCTCAGGCCCAGCGAGGTGCGGACCGTCCCGCCGTCCTTCGTCGTCACCTCCATCCCGATCCGCAGCGCCCGCCCCTGGAGCGCGTACTCCTCCGGCGCCGACGAGGCCCCGTTCGTGACGATCACGTCCACCAGGCGGAAGGGCCTGGCGAACGTGTACGTCACCGAGGCGCCCGCCCCGGGCGCGCCCCAGTAGCGGTTGCTGAGCCCGTCGGTCGTGTCGTCCGCGGGGTGCCCGGGGAGTTCGGCACTCGCCCGGACCCGGGCCGGCGTCACCGCCTTCGCCTTGCCCAGCTTGTCCCGGGTGTCCTCGAAGAGGTGACGGCCGGCCGGGAGGAGCAGCAGCCCCGCCGCGCCCAGCGCCAGGACCACCACCAGGACCGTCAGGAAGCGGACCGCCCGGCCCGAGCCCGCCCGCACCCGGCGCCGGAACGGCCGGACCCGCCACCAGGGCGGCGCGGGCGGCTCGGCGGTCGGCGTCAGCGGGGCCGCGCACCGACGGCAGAAGCGCCGGTCCGCCGCGTTGGGCGTGCCGCAGGCGGGGCACGGCAGCCCGGACACCGTGTCGTCCACCGGGGCGGCCCGGACCTGCGGGCGGGCCGTCACCGCCCTCGCGGGCTGCACGGGGAGCGGCGAGGCGTCCGGGGACGACGTGGGGGCGGGGGGAGCAGGGGGAGTGGGGGCCGCGGGAGCGGGGTGGGGAAGGGGCCGGGCTTCCGGGGGTGCCGCCGGAAGGGTGGGTGGCGCCGGCCGCTGGGGCTCGGTCCGTGCTGCCTGCGGCCGGTTCTCCGGGGGCTCCGGCTCGGCCGCGGCGGGCGGTTGCGGGCCCGTCCCCCCGGGAGCCGGGGGCCGGGCCTGGTCCGACCAGTCCAGGTAGGCGCCGCAGTTGCCGCAGAAGTCGTCCGTCGCACCGTTGGGCGCCCCGCACGCCGGGCATTCACGCAAGGCCGTCGCCCCTTTCGCCGCCGCCGGAAGGCGGGCCGGGCAGGACCTCCACCCGGCAGACCGTGTGGACCGGGCACAGCGCGCGGACGAGCGCGCGGACCCGGTCGGCGTCGACCGTAGGCTCGCGGTGCGGCCACACCCGGACGAGGACCTCGTCGGCCGGGGCGGGCGGCAGCGCGGCCCCGGGAGTCCCGGACCAGATGGCCGCACCGTCCCCCTCGACCTCGGCGGACACGCCCAGGACCAGCCGCAGGGCGTCGACCAGGCCGCGCCGGGTGCCGCGCCGGCGGTGCAGTTCGACCGCGCGGGCCACCGCCTCGCGCCGCTGGTCCGGCGGCCACCGCGGGTCGTCCACGCCCCCCACCCAGGTGGCCAGCCAGGACAGGAAGTCGGCCGGGGTCACCCGCGGGTCGAAGTAGGCGGGCAGGTTGTCCAGGGTCGCGAACACCGGGGCCAGGACCGTGTCGAGCCCGGCCGTGAACCGCTGGGCGAAGTCGTCCTCGGCGTACAGCGCGGGCAGCTGCCCGCCGATCGGGTGCCGGCTGGGCAGCCCCGGGACCGCGGCCCGGCTCATCCGCGCTCCTCCTCGGCCCGGGCCGCCACGACGACCTGGTGCTGGTACGAGAAGACCAGCGCGCCCGCGGCGACCTCGATCCGGTCGACCGGGGCGCCGCGCCGGCCGGTGACCGGGTCGGCCGCGAACATCCGGATCTCCTCCACCAGGACGTCCCCGACGGCGCGTTGCAGGACGCCGAACACCTCCCCGTACTGCACCGGCCGGCCGAACGGCCACCCCGTGCCGTCGGGCCCGCCGCGCAGCGGGTCGAGGTGCCGGAACAGCGCGGCGAGCGCCGCCTCCCGCACCCGGTCCGCCTCCGCGGCCGGCGCCGACAGCCGGGCCACCACCGTCACGCCCTGGTAGAACGGCGGCTCCACGACCAGACGGGTGCCGATCAGGCGCCGTTCGTCGAGCGCGCCGGTGATCGCCCCGAGCACCTGCTCCGAGGGGATCAGCTGCTCGAAGCGGAGCCGGTCGCCCTCGTCCGCCACGGCGTCCGGGACCACCAGGACCCGTACGGCTCCCGCGCCGCCCCCGGCGTCCGGAAGGCAGCGGACCCTGAGCACCGAAGGCGCCGCCTGCCGGGCGATGATCTCGTAGTCCTCGGCCGTCACCGCGCGCTCCTGCATGCGCAGCGCTTCGGGGGCCCGCAGCCTGGCGTTGTCGAGGGTCTCCCCGGCGACCCCGCCCCGCGCGGCCTCCCGGTTGGCGACCCGGGTGACGTACGGGACGGAACTGCGCAGCACCGAGACGGCGCCCCGGGCGACGTTGCCCGCCGGGCCGCCGCCGGTCCGGTAGCGGGCCACCCGGATGTGCGCCCCCTTGGGCGGCACGGCCCCGCGCGAGCCCAGGGTGCCGTCGGGCTCGCGCAGCACCGGCGGGAACGTGAACTCGCCGAGGGTGGCGTCGACCCGCACGTGCCGGTCCTCCGGGCCCGAACGGCCGAAGTGCTCCACCAGCTCCCAGCGCTGCCACCCCTCCGGGGAGGACACCTCCACCACCGGCGGCTCCCCGTCCAGCAGCACCGGCGGGCGGCCGAGCCGGAAACTCTGTCCCGCCACCCCCTCCGAGACGCCCAGCGGCACGTCGGTCACCGTCTCGGCGTGCTCCACGGTCATCGTGCCCCCGACGGTGAAGACGGCCGCCTCCCGCACGGTCGGGGACTCCGAGTAGAACGGCTGGCCGGGCTCCGCCTCCGTCACCCGGCACCGCAGCCAGCCCGCGCGCGTCCCCGCGACCACCGAAGCGGTGTGCCCGGCCGGGACGTACACGATGACCTCGCCCGGCCGGTTCAGGCCGCCCGTGCTGTCGGAGCCCGTCTCGCAGCGCCGCCAGCGCCCGCCGTCCCAGGCCTCCCACACCAGCGGGGGCTGGCGCGGGTCCACGCCGACGCCCTGCACCCGGCTGTCCAGGCGCACGGCGACCACGCAGCGCGGCACCGCCGTGGGCAGCCCGAACAGCAGCGCGTCGCCGGGCTCCGGGGCCGCCTGGAAGCACGGGACGTCCCGCCCCTCCGCGAGCGCGCCGGTCACGTCGGTCTGTCCGCCGGACCTGGGCGCCGTCACCAGCCGCGTCAACTCGCTCGGCACGATCCGGAGTCGGTCCACGGTCGCGAAGACCACGCCCTCGTCCGGCTCGTCGGGCCCGCCCGCCGCCGTCGTCACCTCGGTCCCCGCGGGCAGCGTCACCGTGTCCGGCTGCGGGGCCGACAGCCAGAAGTCGACCTCGGCGACGGCCGCCGAGGGCGGGAACAGCCGGATGCCCAACAGGTCGAGGAACGCCAGGTAGTTCTTGTCCGGCACCCGGTTCAGCCGGTAGAGCAGCTGGTCCACGAGGTAGGCGAAGGTCTCGATCAGGGTGACGCCCGGATCGGACACGTTGTGGTCGGTCCACTCCGGCGCGCGCTGCTGCACGTACCGCTTCGCCTCGTCGACGAGCTGCTGGAACCGTCGGTCGTCCAGGTTCGGGGAGGGGAGGGCCATCAGTCGTCGACCGCTTTCCCGAGCCCCTCCTCGGAGGGGATCGTGTAGAAGGGGAAGACCAGGTTGCGCCGGTCGTTGGTGGTCCGCACGGTGTAGTGCACGTCGATGTAGAGGGTCCCCGCGTCCACGGAGTCGAAGGCCACGACGACCTCGTCCACCACGATCCGCGGCTCCCACCGCTCCAGCGCCTCGCGCACCCGCTGCGCGACCCGCCCGGCGGTGTCGCCGTCGCCGGGCGCGAAGACGTACTCGTGGATCCCGCAGCCGAACTCGGGCCGCATCGGACGCTCGCCGGGGGCGGTCCCCAGGACCAGCCGGATCGCCTCCTCCAGCTCCCGCTCCCGTTCGACCATCACGATCCCGCCGGTGGGCCCGACCCGCAGCGGGAACGCCCAGCCGCGGCCGATGAACCGCTCGCTCATCACACGCCCCCGATCAGGACGTCCGGCGCGCCGGTCAGGATCGTCGCGCCGCACGCCGTCCGGTCGCGGGCCCGCGCCGCCGGCAGTCCGCCGATCAGCACCGCGCCCGCGGCGAGCCCGGCCGGGTCGGGCAGCACCACGTTGGCCGGTCCGAGGGCGACGTGCGGCGGGACCACGCAGACGTGCAGGCTGCCCACCACGGCGGCCGGCAGCCCGCCGATCAGCACCGTCGCCACGGTCGCGGCGGCGCCGGGCGGCGGAGTGGCGATCCGGCCGCCGTGGTCGGTCGGATCGCCGGTACGGGCGGCGGACGGCATCAGGGGCTCCTCGGGAGGAAGGGGGCTGCGGCGGGAAGACCGGAAAGTGGGACACAGGAGGGACGGGGGGTGGGGAACGGAGGGACAGGAGAGGTCAGTTGATGCGGACGAGGCGGGCCTTGAGGACCGCCAGGAGGCCGCCGTCGACGGTGACCTCGGCCGTTCCGGCCACCCGGACCGTCCGCCCGCCGACGCGCACCGCGGCCGTGGCGTCGATGTCCACCTCGCGGCCGGTCACCTTCACCGTGCCCTGCCGGGCGTCCAGCGTGATGCCGTCCCGGTCCAGCAGCACGGAGCTCACCGGCCGGTTCCGCCCGGCGTACACGGTGAGCTCGATCCGGTCCCGGCGGTCGTCGAGGCGGACCTCGAGGCGTTCGTCACCGGTCACCAGACGCAGCCCCGACGGGCCCGGCGCCGGCGCGTCCAGCAGCTCCACCCGATGGCCCGAACGCGACACCACCGACCGCCGGTTGACCTTGCCGCTGGTCCGGTCGACCAGGGGCACGTCGTGCGGCGAGGGCTCGTCCACCCCGTTGTAGAGGCCGCCGATGACGTACGGACTGTCCAACAGCCCCTGCTCGAAGCCGACGAGCACCTCGTCGTTCACCTCGGGGCTCACGACGCCACCGCCGCCCTTGCCGCCCCACTGGACCGTCCGCACCCAGTCCGTGACGTACGTGTCGTCCAGCCACGGGAACCGCAGCCGCACCGCCCCGCGCTCCGAGCCGTTCGGCTCCCGCACGTCCGTCACCACGCCGATCGCGAGGCCCGGGACGCGCGGGCCGCGCCCCGGGGCGTTGGCGCCCGTCACCAGACCCGTCAGCGAGCGGTCGGGGCTCGCGCTGACCCACACCGTGGTGCGGTAGCCGCCGTGCGGCTCCAGGACGTGCTGCACGGCGGTCGCCGTGTACCGGCCGGAGAACGCGGGACCCACGTTGCCCAGGGCCACCGCCCGGCCCGCCCGCAGCAGCGGATTGCCCTCGGCCACCGCCTCCAGCTCGCCGAAACCGGCGCTGATCTGCGCCGCCGTCGCCCCCGCGACCGCCGTCGTCTCGGCCTGCGTGCGGTACGGCGTGTCCGTCACCGTCACGGTCGACGACCCGAACCGCGCGGCGGCCTGCGGACCGAGCCCCGGGACCACCGTGTCGCTGACCACGGCCGGCCGCTCGGCGACCAGGGGCCGCTTGGTGGTCACGTCCCAGCCGCGCACCGCCACCTTCGCCGCGCCGTCGGCCGCCGACAGCGCCGCCCGCAGGGCCAACAGGTTGCGCCCGTACTCCAGCACCATCGGATGCCGCGTGGCCGACGTCGACGGGGCGGGCGCCCCGGACGCCTTGGCCGGCCGGGTGAACTGGAGCAGCCCCTTGTCGTCCACCCGCACCTGCGCGCCGCTCTCCCCGGCGAGGAACTGCAGGAAGTCCCAGTCGGAGACGTTCGCCTGGGACAGCTGCCGGTACGTCACCGGCGCGGCCTCCACCGCCCCGACCGCGAGCCCCGCCCCGGCGGCCACCTTGCGCACGATGGCCGCGGCCGTCATGTTCCGGTACGCCACGACCTTGCGGCCCCGCTGGAGCCGGTGGGCCTTGGAGTAGGCGCGGACGACGGTGAACGAACCGGTGCGGTCCCGGTCGATCTCCAGGGCCGTCACCTCGCCGTTGAACAGCCGCTCCCGCGCCTGCCCCTTCACCGTCACCACCGACACCCGCAGCGGGGTGCCGATGGTGATGCCGGTCGCGCGCAGGAACTCGTGGTCGGGGTCCCGGTAGGTGAGCACCGCCGTGTCGGGCAGCGCCACGTTCTCGTCGACCACGCAGCTCACCAGCTGCGCGGCCCAGACGGGCGGCAGCTCACCCGGGGCCTCCACGATCGGATCGGCCGCGAACGACCGGCCTCCGGCGTCGGACGTGCTCATCGCCCCTCCTCGTCCTCGTCGCCCGCGTCCCGCATCCCCGGCACCACGAGCTCCGTCCCGGGGACCAGCGCCATCGGATCGTCGATCCCGTTCGCCTCCGCGATGGCCCGCCAGGCCGTCGCGTCGCCGTACTCGTGCCACGCCAGCATCGCCAGGCTGTCGCCCGCCACCACGGTGTGCGTGCTGCGCGCGGTGCGCCCGCCGGACGTCGGGTTCTGTCCGGGCGGGTCGACGCTCGCCTCCTCGATGGACAGCGCGCAGGTGGCCCGCAACGGCTTCCCGTCCACGTCGAACAGCGTGTAGGTCACCGACAGGCTGGACAGCACCCCGTCGAACGACGTCGTCCGCGCGTTGCCCCACTCGAAGCGCACCCACGGGCTCGCCGGCTTCTTCCGCCCCAGGCTCGCCGGGGTCGGCACGCACGCCTTCATCAGCTTCTCCACCGCCTGCTCCACGGAGTTGTCGTGCGTGGCCGTGGCGTCCAGGAAGACCTCCAGGCTGAGCGCGCGCGGGCCGCTGCCCACGAACTCGGGCAGCGCCGACTGCCCGGCCATCCGGGACGGCGAGCGCCGCCACTCGGTGGTCTTGCGCAGCTCCAGCGACGAGGGGTTGAACTGGAGGTCGAGCCGGGCGATCGTCCCGCCGGGCTTGGCCCCGACCGAGGCGGGGGGCTCCTTCAGGGTGAGCTGGGCCCTGGCGCGGCTGGCGCGAGCCGATGCGGGCATGGCGTGCACTCCCTTCCGGAGCGGGGACGAGGTACGGGTGTGGAAAGGGGAAACGGCACAGGTGCGGGTGCGGGTGCGGGTGCGGGTGCGGGGGCGGGGGCCGGTGCGGGGCGCTCGCGCGAGGGCCGGGTGCGGGCGGCTGCCGGGGTCAGCTGGGCAGAAGGCCCGCGTGGGCGATCTCCAGGGTCTCCACCGCCGCTTCCGAGTGGGCCGGGTCGAAGGAGGGCCCCTGCCAGCGCACCGGCACGATCCCGAAGACCTGCCAGCTGATGATCCGGCTCAGGTCGGGCCGCAGGGCGACGATCTCGCCGTCCTTCGGCTCGACCCTGCGCAGCGTCTCGTCCAGCCAGCGGCCGATCTTCGCCGTGTCCGCCGTGACCGGCCGGGTGAGCGTGATGTTCGACCAGGTGACCCGGCCCGGCAGCTGCCAGGTGAAGCCGTTGTTGCCGCCCTCGGCATAGCTCTCCATCTCGACCTCGGCCCCCATGCCCGAGCACGTGTGGAACGCGCCCAGGTCGTTGCCGCCGATCGCCAGCCGGAAGAACACGCTGGTCGCGAAGATGCTGTCGGTCATCGTTCCGCCGTCCGTCTCTCGTTCGTCCGTCTTCTCAGCGACGCCCGTCGAAGGGCCTGCCCGCGCGCTCGCGCCCGCGCCGCAACTCGGTGCGCAGCAGCCGCGCGACCGGATCCAGCAGCCGCCGGGCCAGGTCGTCCAACTCGGTGTCCGAGCCCTGCGGCCCCGTCTCCCGCACCCGCTCCGCCCGGCCCGGCACCGCGGCCGCCTGCACCGGGCGCGCGGCACCGGGTGCGGGGGGCGGTCCGCCGTCGGGACGCGGGGTGCCGGTGGCGCGTTGCAGCGGCGGCGGGTTCGCCCCACCGGCACCGCGCGCCACCGCGGGCCGCGCCACCGGGATCGGACGGCCCGGTGGCAGCCCGCCCGGGGCCGTGGGGGCCGGGGCCGGCCGGACCACGAGCGGCGGCGTCGGAGCGCCGGCCACGGGCAGCGGCGCCGGACCCGACGCGGGTACGGGGCGTGCGGCGCGGCCGACGGAGACCGTGGGCGCCTGCGCGGTGCCGGTACGGGGGGAGGCCGCCCCCGTCGTCACCCGCGGCCCGTCCGCCGCGCGCCGGCCCGGGGGCGCGGCCGAGGGTGCGTCCGGCCACCGGGCGGGCACCACGGGCCTGGACGCCGGGCCCGTACGGGGCGGGTCCGGACTCCCCGTGTCGACGGCGTCCAGGCCCAGGGCAGAGGACGGGCCGCCAGAAGCCGGAGGACCGGCACAGGGGAGTCCGCGGGGCCGCCGCTGCCGCCGTCGGCGACGGGGTCCGGCTCGACGAGCGGGACCGGGACGGGCCGTCGGTCGCCGTGGTCCCCCGAAGGCCCGGTGAGGGCGGTGCGCTGGAGCGGGGTCGCCTGCGGTGTGCGGGTCCGGGCCGCAGGGGCGGTGCCCGGGAGCGCCGCGCTCGCCGGCAAGGCGTGCAGGGGTGCCCCGAGCCCGCTCCGCGCCCGGGGCCCGGGCCCGGCGGGCGGCTCGGCCGGACGTCGGACGGCGGGCATCGACGGCCCGGTGACCGTCACCTCCGACGACTGCGCCGTGTCGCGCGCCCAACGGCGCCGCGGTGGAAGGCAGTTGGGCGAGGGGCGCGCCGAGCGGTGGCCTGGTGACCGGTGGTGTCGCCGGGGTGGCGGGTGTCTCGGCTCGACGCTGGACCGTGGGCAGGGGCGGCGAAGGGTCGGAGGGGTCGCCTCCGACGGCTGCGCGGTGGGCGGCAGTTCGGTGAGGGGCGCGCCGAGCGGTGGCCTGGTGACCGGTGGTGTCGCTGGAGTGGCGGGTGTCTCGGCTTGGCGCTGGACCGTGGGCAAGGCGGCGACGGGTCCGGAGGGGTCGTCCTCGGCGGCCGCGGGATGGGCGGTGGTGAGGTGAGGGGTGTGTCGGGCGACGGCCTGCCGGTCCGAGGCGATTCCGGGGCGGTCGGCGTCTCGGCTCGACGCTGGACCGTGGGCAGGGACGGCGATGGCTCGGGAGTAGTCGCCTCCGGCGGCTTCGTGGCGGCCGTCGGTCCGGTGGGCGGGGCTCCGAGCGGTGGCCTGGTGGCCGACGGTGTCGCCGGGGCGGTGGCCGTCTCGGCCTGCTGCCGGACCAGGGGCATCGGCGAGCCGGGGACCGTCACGTCCGACGGCTCGCCGCCACGGGCGGTTCGGCGACCGGAGCCCCGAGCGGGGCCCTGCTCGCCCGCTGCACCGGGGGCGTGGCCGGAGGGGTGGTCCCGGAAGCGGGGCGGCACGACCGCCACGCGGCGCCTGGGCATCGCGGGAGTGCGGGCGACGGTCGACGGCCGCCCGATGGTGCGCGGGCGCACCACGGCGCGGGGCGCCGGTGGCCGCGGACCGGCGCCGGACCGGGCGCGGGAGCCGAGGAGGCGGCGCGTTCCCCGTGCGATGCCGGGGCGCCGGCCGCCCCCTCCCGGAGGGGACGCCTCGCGGGCGCGGGACGCCGGGGCACCGGACGGCGCCGGTCGGCCGCGGCTGCCGCCCCCGCCGTGGGCGGCACCGGAGCGCCGGCCACGGCCCGTCGGGTGGGGAGTGCGGCGGTGCCGGAGGCGCGTGAGGGCGTCGTTCCCCGTGGCGGGGCGCCGTCCACCGGCGCCTGGGGAACCACGGCGATCCGCCGTATCAGAGGGAAATCCGTAGCCGCGGGCGCTCCGGACGCTCGGGGCGTGCCGGCCCGGTGGGCCCTGCCGGAACGCGCCGGGGCGCGGGTCCGACCGGGACCGGCCGCCCCTGCCGCACCGGAGGGTTCGGCGCGCTGTACTGCCGTACCGAGGCCGGGGGGTGACAGGAGCCGCCGGTTCCCGGTCCGTTGCCGCGCGCGTCCGTGACCGGCGCAGCAGGGGCGGGGTCCCGCCGCGCCAGGAGGCTCCTCCCCGCGGGGTCCCGGCCGCGTTCCCGGCCGGGGCCGGCGTTCCGGAGCCCCCGGTCGGCTCCCGCCCCGACCACGGTCCGCGCCACGACCGGTCCCGGCGTGACGTCGGAGGGCGGAGCCGTCGTCGGGGCCCCGGCCTCGGGCGCGGGTGTGCCGAGCGTCTGCGCCTCGGCCCCGGGCCCGTCGTACGGGGCCGGGCTTCGACGGGCGCGCGGTGCGGGGCGCGGAGGGCTCCGGCGTCGGGTCCTGCTCGGGCTCCGCCCCGTACGGGCCGAGGGCGCGGATGCAGCAGCGGGGCCCCCGCCGCTGTGGGTGGGCGGGTCGGCGGCGGGGCGGGCCACCCCGCGGACGAGGCCGGGCGGGGCGGAGGGGGCCAGGCCGTGGGCGAGTCCGGTGTCGAACGACGGGTCCTGCCAGGCGGCCAGGCCGGCGCGGAAGACGAGGCCGTCGCTGACGGCCAGCGGGGCGCGGGAGACGGTCAGCCGGGGGCTCGTCGTCATGCGCCAGCCGCCGTCCCAGTTCCCGGGCACGCCGGACCCGGGTGGGGCGGCGGCGTCCCGCGGCGCCGCCGGGCCCGGTGCCGCGGCGTCCGTGGGAGCCGGCCCCGGGAGGGCCCGGCGCCGCGCCGCCGCAGCCTGTCCGCCATGCCATGATGTCAACCGCCTTCGTTCACACGGTGTTGATACGGGCGATCTCGGTGACCCAGTCCTGGCGCTCGCGATGGGTCAGGTCGAGGATGTCGTCGCGCTGCCAGTGGAAGTGGTAGGCGATGTACGCGATCTCCTCCCGCAGCCGGGGGAGGGCGTACGTCACGATTCCCCCCAGGCGCCCACCGGAGAGGTCGACCTCGAAGCCGCCCTCGCAGTGCGGGCAGGTGACGGCCCGCGCGGGTGTGGCCCTCGCTGTTGACGCGCCGGTAGAAGTCCTGGAGGAAGGCGACGTCGGTCGCGTACATGCGCTCCACGACGCCCGCGTGCACGTCGGTGAGCGTGCCGAGCCGGGTGATCACCTGGCTGAGCAGCACCACGCTCAGGTACGCCGGGTTTCTCCTTGACCCGCAGGTCGATCTGGGGCCGCAGCTCGTCCCGCGCGGTGGCCAGGCGCATCGCGCCGTGCCGGTGCAGGGTGTCCGTCCTCGTCCACGTACCCGCGCGGCAGCTCGAACTCGAAATCGGTGTGCGCAGCCCGTGGTCCTGCCGCGGTGCCGGTGCGGCGGCGGCGGGGGCCGGCTGCTCGGGGCCGGGGCGGGCGCCGTGGCCTGGAGGATCTCCTCCAGGCTGCCCGCCGGTCACCGTACGACGCCTCATTCGACGATGATCTCTCTCGAACACGATGTCACGGTCTCGGTGGCCCCGGACGACTCGCCGGCCTTCAGCGAGGGGCCCTCCCACTTGGAGGCCCAGCCCTGCATCAGCTGGATGCGCCGGACGGTCGAGCCGGTGCTGTCCTTGATCTCGATGGTGATGTTCTGCCAGGGCGGTGTCGACGGCCCCGTTGTTCAGGTCTCCTGATCCACTTGGTGAACTCGCTGCTCTGTCGAGTCCCCGGGTGATCGTGATCTCCCCCGCCTGGCGGGCGCCGTGCTGCTTGCGGATGATACTGCTTGCCGGTCGCGCTGACCTGGCGGACCTCGACGACCTCCTCCTCGACGCTCAGCGCCGCTGATCTCCTGGACCGACTCGACCAGATAGCCGCCCCAGTTGCACGCCGAAGACATGGGTGGAAAGAGCATCGCCCTCTGCCATGACCGTCTATCCCTCTCTCACTGTCCGCTCATCTGATTCATCTGATTCATCCGCCGTGCCGGATTCCGGGGTCCGGCGGCCCCGCGCCTCACTCGTCGACGAGGCTGGTTGCTGTCCGAGAACTGGGCCATCCGCAGCGGAACACCACGAACTCGGCCGGCTTGACGGGCGCCACGCCGATCTCGCAGACCACCCGCCCTGGTCGATCGACTCCTGCGCGGTTGTTGTCCCGTCGCACATTCACGTGAGAACGCCTCCGCCGCGCCGTCCGGCCGAACAGGCGCCTCACGGCGCCACTCTCTCGGTGAGGAAGGCCGTGACGTGCGCCACGGATGCTGGACCACAGGCCGGTCGTCGTTCGGCTCGAAGACCACCGCACTGGGGTGCCAGCAGGATCGACTCCTCCAGGTGAGTTGAAACGAGGCGGCGCGCACGTTCAGATAGCGCCCAGGCCGGGTCGGTAGGATAGTAGGGTGTCTTTGTGTCTTGGTCAGGGGTACCCAGCACGCGGATGCCACGCGGCCGGTGTCAGCGCCCCAGCAACGCAGGTCCACCCGATCAGGGCTTTACACTCAGGTCCTGCTACTGCCCTTGCTGAGCATTCAGCTCAGTCCACGACGCACTCTATCTGATCACCTCGTATTGGCGGGCCCTTGTGGACGGGCGCAGCTCGGCGTCGCTGCGCGCCACACACGCCCGCGAGTGTGCACACGCTCGGCGGGCACGGTCGTGTTGCGCCCGGCCGCCGCGGGCGCAAGACACCGCACCAGGCCGGTAGTATACATGAGCGTCGCAAACCGGGCAGTCGTGCAGCCCGCCTCACGTCGTGCTGAGTGCACCGCCTAGTGCGCCGCACCTGCTGCCGGAGAGCCCGGGCCTTCTGGAGGGGCGTCCCATGGACGGCACACGTGACTCGCCACATCTGCTACGCAGTGCGAGGATCACCGTCGAGTCAGCTGCACACGGTGGCGCACGCCCCTCGGCGATCAGATGTCGCCGCGCTGGTAGGCGCTCATCAGGTACGGCACCCGACCATGTTGTGATCTCCTGTACGATCCGTCTTCCAGGGCCGGCGAAAAAAGCCGTGTATCGGGCATAATCTAAGGGCATGTTCTGTTCGTCGACTGGCATACGTGTTAACGTAATCGGCCTGGGTCGAGCCGGGTTACCTGCCCGACGGCCGCCACCGCTTTCAGAGGGCGCCGGGGCGCCGGCCCGTCGGTGAGGGGTCGACCGTGCTGGGGGCTGTGCGGGCCGCGTCTGGGCGGGCCGTCGCGCTTCTCGGAGACCCGATGATGGCGCGAGGCCCGCGTCTGTTGTGACGACGTAGCCTCTTGACGCTCTTGCGGGTTGTTTGTTTTGTGGACAACTCGTACGTCTCGGCCACCTGGTCGCCCTGGCGGCAGGATCCGTGAATCGGTCCTCGGCGGGTTGTTCTCGACCTGGGTCCGTGCTGATGCTCGACGGACACGCGGTGAACGCCGGGCCGGGCCGCGGACGTGGGGAAGCCGCCGAGTTCTCACGAACGGCACGATGGCCAGCCGCCCCCGCCACACCTGAGCTCAGCTCCCTGGGCCCCGCCGGAACCGCGAAGCGTCCCTGCACCCGCGCGGGTTACGGCTAATGCGTCACCCCGTACGCTCCCAAGTCCACAAGTCACGGACGAAGGGGCGGCCGACCCGGACGACGTACGCGGCGCCGCCGCCGTGGCGAGTTAGCCGTGCACGCGAGGGGCATGTAGGCGCCGCCGGAGAGCGTCTAGTGACACAACCTGACGACCGGGACACTAGACGCCCGCTGAACTCGCACCTGGACCTCAGAATAAGTGGATGACTGGAGCACGAGGTAGAACACACACAAAGAAATGAAAGGGTACCGGACTCACCTATGGCACATAGTCGACGGTAGATATGGGCCCGGACAACCGCATAGTGTATTCCTTTATGGTTTGCTGGCAGCAAACACTGCATCCGTAATTGCTTACGATGCAGGAACTCACTGCGACGGCTCCCATATATTAACCAACCGAGAACACTGGCCATTAATCGCCACCCCGCACCCCTCTCTCGCAGCGTCCCGAATGGTAGCACGAGTCAACCAAACGAGTCATACATGACGCGGCGGTACCCAGAATACTGTAGAGACACTCACCACGTTCCCTATCCACGTTTACACGACGACTCCGTAGCCCAGTGATGAGCTCCCCATGGTGGACTTCGTATTCGCGGCATGCACACGCTCCAGTTGTTACGTGCGCTAGCAGTGTACACACACGTCTGAGAGCAGGCGCGGGCAGGGCGCGATGAAGTGCGCAACGAAATCAGCGCGTAGGGCTGCAAAACACCTGTCCGACGGAACGTCGGCCCGAGGGGCTAGGCGGGCAGTTTGCCATCTAGTACGCCAGAGGAAAGTACAGTGGCTACAGACGCGCGAGGGCACGCTCCGTCAGCACAGGCGCGTACTGCCCCGCCGTCCGGGCACGCACGCCATAGAAATTGATGCGACACGCAGAAGGCACCGCGGGTAGTCACCAATCAGCACGGGTGACTCGACTGCTAAAAACACTGGGTCACAGGTACGGGGCCGATCACTACGCTCCACTATCCAGCGTGGAGGGAAGACACGGCAGAATCCAGGGCACACTCAGATTGGTCCACGGTGTGTGTGTACTTACCTCGGTGGCGCCACCCCGACCAACACCAGCTGAGCACCATGTGTGTCATAGCGGCCCAGCCACAGGCACACTCACGGGGCCGGTTACGGGCAGGGACAAGGCGAGCTTGAGACGAGACAAGTCCCGCCAGGCACAAAGTGAAAGTACGACTTGCGGCTTGAACAAGACAACAGGCACCAGGCGATCGACCCCCCGGCACAGCTACAAGAAAACCACGATAGGGATTATCCGCGGCAGACAAGCAGAGGTAGCGCAGAGAGTACCGTCACAGCATGGGAGGCAGGCCCGCATCGTGGGCATCTGCAGGCACCGCTCCCACAGGCCAGCCGGTCTGGGGCCGCGTCCACTCCGGCGAGAAAAACCCGAGCGCGGCACAGTCCAGAAGACTACAGCGCGACACGTCGAGGCGCGCGTTGCACCCATTACGAACCGGGAATCAGATGAAGAGAACGCCTCGTCAGAGTGTTCGGCGGAGAGGAAGGGTCTATGGCATGGTATACAAAGGATCGGCCAGGCTCGGGGATTTCCGATATGGGACTCAACGCCGCTGGAGAAAGTACAGCGACTCGATGCTATGGCCGGTCGCCGGTCGTGCGCGGCCTTACACCACTCCGCGCGCTGACTTGTGACCCGATAGAGCGCGTCGCTCGTCATGTACCGAACAGCAACCGCGTGACGGCACCGCGCCGCCTCCGTGAAGATCCGAAACTTCCAGTTCTATCTCGCGTATCGGCGCGACGTACTTGTTCGACGACCGCTCAGTCGACAGGTCACCACGTACAGGCCTCCATGCACGAGGTCGAGCAAACCACGGACCACGACCCCCTCGGCGACAGGTACCAACTGGTATTTCTTCCACGTGCCGGAACGGGCACAACGCGGAAGAGCGCGATCACCCCCAACGCGGCCCACGCGCGCCAGCCGCCATTGGGGCCGCATCCCCCACAGCGACTCTGAGAGCACAATCTAGCGAGCTCGCAGAGTGGCGGCCCGCACGCAGAGCTCACTTCCAGCCGCCGGGTGCGTGGCGGGCAGCACCAGGTGACCTCCCAGACCCCACCGCGCGGGACTCCAACCGGCGGGCCAAACCGGGCGAGCCCCGCTACGGTGTGCTGGGCCGCGCACGGCGGCGACAGTTCCCCTCCGGGCGTTACACGGCCCGACGCCGTGTCGGCGTGCCGTTGCGCCACACGTGACAGAGTGCAAACCGGCGGCCCGGTGCAGCTGCCCAGGCGTTCCGAGCCTAGTCCGCCTTCGTCACGCACACGGGGGGTCCTTTCAGACACGAAAACTTAGCACACACGACAGGCAGGACTGACCACGCAGGCAATAGACGACAGCGCACGCGCCCTGCACGGGACTGTTCCGCCACCACACCCAGTACCGATCCCTCGGTCCGGTCCCGCGCCACAAGGGCACTGCTGTGCACCGCACGCAGCGGCCGCCCTGCCGTAGACGAGGGGAGGGGACGGCCGACCGCTCGAGGGTTACGAACGGACGAGAGGTGGTGTGTCTCAAAGAGGGCCCAGGCCGGGCTCCACCCACAAGCCCGCTCGATCGCCGTAGTCGTGCACAGCTGTGATCAGATGGAGAAAGGACAGTCGGGACCCCGGTGCTAATCCAGAATGTATCGCGCAGAGAGCGATTCGTAGGCCCAGTGACACAGACTATTCTCCTGCTGGACTAACGGCCGGCCAGGTCCTGTCAGACCGCAGTCGCACCCGCGGTCGTTGTATCGGCAAGCTAGATGTATCAACGGCGGGCCCAGGACAACTAGCCCAGCTGACGACAAGTCAGACCGCGAAGCGGATCCCACGCGGGAGCGACCCGGGCGAGTCCCGGTCCGCCACCGTGCCGCCGTGGCCGCCCAGGGCCGCCGCGTCCAGCGGCAGGGACGCCAGCCCGCGGGCGCGCAGCGCGGCGGCGGCGAGGCCCGCGGGTCCCCCGCCGGTGGGAGCGCAGGTGGACTGTGGCCGTGACCGGACGCGGCGGCGGCCCGGTCCCGTTCGGCCGGGGTCGGCGGCCGGAGTCCTCGGCGCGCCGCCCGAGGACCCCGGCGAGCAGCGGGTCGGGCGAGGAGCTCGCCCAGCAGGTGCGCGGTGACCCGGTCGGGCACGGCCAGACGCGGACAGCGGCGGGGCGCTGTTCGGGCTCGGTTGACCTCGACGAGGCCCCCGGAGGACGAGCGGGGCGGTGGGGGCGAGCCGGAACCGGGCGGCCGGGACCCCGGCGAGCCGCAGAGTTCGAGGGCCGAGCCCGACGTGGGCCGACCGGGCGCGTCAGGTCGTCGTTGAGGTAGCCGTAGAGCCGCTCCGAAGCGCGCGTCCAGGTCCGGGGCCCAGCGCGATCAGGAGCAGGTCCACGTCCGGCGGGGCGAGGGAGAAGCGGGCGGCCAGCACGTCGAGCGGCGAACGGCCGGCGGAGCGGCCGGCGCGAGCGGCGGGGGAGGACGGGTCGTACGGCGGATTCCAGGACCCGGCGACGCATCGGGCGTCAGGAACTGCCCCCGGTACGGGTCGTCCGGGTCGGGATCGACGCGAGCCGCACCGCACACCGCCCGCCGCACCCGCCTCCTCGGACGAGCACCAGCCGGCTCCACAGGTACGGGGGAGGGGGAGTCCGGGGGCGGGACCCGTTCGGCCGGTCGCCTCCGGGACCCGTTCGGCCGTCGCCTCCCGGACGCGTTCGGCCGTCGCGCCGGGCCCGGGCCGGGTTGTCGGCTCCCCCGTCGGCGGGGCAGGCGTCGGCCTCCCGGGCCGGGTGGGCGGCGCCTCCGGGGCCGGGTCGGGAGGCGTCGCCCGGGTCTGGCGGGGGCCGTGCCGCCCGGGCCTGGTCAGTGCTCGGCTCCCCGTCGGTGGCGGTGTCGGCACGGTGCCGGTCACGGTCTGCTGCGCTCTCCTCGTCGGCGGCGGGCGGGGGCGGGCGGGCTCCCGGGTGGCGCGCCGAAAGCCCTCGTCGGGGGGGGGCGCGTCCACCTCGGTGTAGCGCAGGCGGCGCGCCTCGTCCGCGCGCGTCCGGGCCGGAGGCGGGTGCCGAAGACGCACCAACCGAGCCCCTCGCGGTGACCGGCGGGGCGGCGACCCCGGCCGTGCCCGCGAGCGGGCCCGGACCCCGACCCCGATCGACTCTGCGTTCAGCTCACCGCCGAGCGCCGACGCACACGTCGGCGGGCGAGGGGGCGTCGGGGTCGCTGGTGGGCGCCACGCGTCGAAGCGGGGGACAGGAGCAGGTTCCGAGTTCGGCGAGCGTCCCGCCGAGCAGGTGTTGCGCGGGAGGGTCGTTCGCGGGCCCGTGAGCGCAGACGAGCACCTGGGACAGCAAGAGCCGGGGTGCTCGTCCTCGGGGCGGCCCGCCCACGCGGAGACCAGGTACGCAGCTCGAACCCAGCGGGGGGGGTGCGGCGCGCGACGACGAAGCCCCCTCGTCGTACACCCTCTCCCCGCCGCGCCGCGGGGGCGTGGTCCTCGCGATGTCGAACAGGAAGACGCACACGGGGGCGGTGTCGTCGCCGCGCCGCCCAGTCAGGTCTCATGGCGCGTCGAACACCAACCTCGACGCCCGCCGGCCTCCAGCCGGGACTCCACGAGCAGGCGGCGCAGCGCTCGTCGACCTCGTTGGATCACGGCGGCCACACGTCGGGCGGCTGCCCGTGCCGTGAACACGAGGAAGTCCGTCCGCACCGGCCGAAGCCCGGCCCGCTCGCGGTGATCTCCCGCGGGCCGGTCTGATCCTTGGCGAGGATCAGCAGCGGCCGACGAACGAGCCGTCCGGGCCGGGCACGGTCGCCGCCGCGGCGGCCGTGATGCCGGGCCGCAGGTGAACCCGTTACGGGCACCCGGGCGGGAAGTCCCGGCCGCGCACCGAGGTGACCGAAAGCCGGCTTGCCGATCCGGGGGACCCGCGACGATCCGCGGTTGGAGGACCGGATGCGCTGCCGGGCGGTGTTGCGCGGGGGTTCCGGCGTCCGTGCCGGTGGTGGTGAGGACCCCGCGTGACCCGGCCGGTGTGAACGCCCGGTCGCGGGGGCGAGGACGACTGGAGGACGGCGCGGGCGCCGGCGCCAGGTCCGGAAGCGCGCGCGGTCCAGCCGCTGTCGCAGCTCCGGCGGCGGCCCGTTGGAGGGCACGCCCGGGGGCAGCCGATGCGCAGCCTGAGGCCGGTCGCGAGCGCGTTGCGCCCGTTGCGGAACCGTGTACGTTGACGACGACGCGCCCGCCCACGTACCCCGGTCGGGGCGCGCGGTGATCCGCACGCCGGTCCGGCCGGGCACGGGCGGCTCGGAGGCGGCGGGGGAGTGGTCGTCGGCGGGGGGCGCGGTGGTCGGGGGAGGCGGAGTCGTCGGGGGGGGCGGTTGTGGTCGGCGCAGGGGTCGACGGCCGAAGGCGTCGGGGTCGGGGGATCCAACCACCTCGCGCACGGCACGAGCGTGCGGCCCGCGTTGTCGCTCGGGCGGGGCGAGGACGGCGCCGGTCACCCGACCAGTCACCGGAGGTCGCCGGGAGCGAGTGTGCCGGTGAAGGTGACGCCACCGGAACGGTGCCGCCCGGCGGACGAGCGCCCAGGGAACAGGTCAGGGCCGCCCGCGTCGCAGGAGGCGCCGGCGCGGTGACGCGGTGACGGTCAGCCAAGCGGGGGCGCCAGGGTCAGCCGGGGTGCCGGGCGAGGCGGCCGGGGGCCGCCGTTGACGACCTCGACCCGGACGATCCCGGGCACGCCGACGGTCAGCGGCGGGACGCCGGCGTGGGGCCCGTACGGCAGGGTCGACGGACTGCTGACGGCGGGCTCCTTTGACGGCCCGCAGGCCGGCGGTCAGCGGGGTGGGGCACCGGTTCGCGAAGTCCACCAGGTGCAGCTTCTGGGCTGTTCGGGCCGAGCGCGGCCGGGAGCTGAACACCAGGTCCCCTGCCGTCGGCCGTCCAGGCGGCGTCGGCGGGGCTGGAAGGGCCCGGTCGCCGAGGTGTCGGGGAGCTTCCTGGTGGCAGGCCTCCGGGCACGTCGCGGGCGGCGTCCGGGCAGCAGGACCCGGCAGCCGGCGTCGAACCCGCCGCCGGCCAGGGGCGCGAGCAGGAAGGCCGTTGCGCTCGTCGACGCGGCCGCCGCCGTTCTTCGGTTGAGAGGCGATGACGGTGCCGTCCGGCGAGAACGCCGGGTGTCGTCGATGACCTCGCAGCCGGCGGGCACATCGCCCGGCGCTCAGGTCCCGCTGCCGGTCGAGCCGGTCCACGGGCACGGTCCAGATTGCTTGTTCCCCCGTTGCCGCCGATGACTGGTGCGGGTGAACGCCAGCGTCGTGCCGCGGACGACCAGGTCGGCTGGGCGTCACGCCCTCGCACCTGCCGTCCGCGGGACGACTCGCCGCGCAGCGCCCCGGTGCGGCCGTCGGCGATCAGGATGCGCCCGGGGCCCGAGGCTGGCGTCCGCCCACCCCTCCGGGCGAGGTGCGCGTGAAGGCGAGGAGGGCGCCCGTCGGGGGAGAAGTTCGGGATCGGTGTCCAGTCCCGGGGCCCCCGCCCGGCCAGCGGCAGCGCCGCCTCGTTCGTGCCGTCTCGGCGTCCGCGATCAGATCGTTCGATCCGCACGACACACCGGTCGCCGTCTGATGCCGTCCTACGAAGCGGCTGTGAACTACGATCCTCGCGCCCGTCGTGGGGTGTAGTTCTGCCGCTCGGCTCCACGGATCGAACCACGAGCGGGCAACGGAAACAGCGGATCCCGCGTCGTGCGGTCGCGGTACGTCGCGGCGCGGCCGGATCCTACGGTCGGGAGAGGCCCGTCGAGGTCGCGCGGAGTCGGCTCCAGTCCGACATGGACGTCTGGAGCGAGTCACACTGGTGCGGACACGGCCGCCTGTGACCCGACTGCGATACGAGCGCGCCGCGCCGTCGGACGGGGCGAGCAGGGGGGCGAGCCGACCTCGCGGTAATCCTCCACTGAGGGACGCACTCGTACGGCGTGTCCAGCCGTGCGGGCGGGCGCCGGAAGA